>JAHELX010000517.1 GCA_024643945.1 Anaerolineales bacterium | reverse complement strand
TCTAGCGTACGCGAAAATAACTACCCAGCCATTTCCCTATCCCTGATTATGAAGAATACGAAGAATTAGGAGGCGAGAATGCTTAACGCCAACAGGATGAAATGGGTAGTACTAAGAGCCTATCCGAATAACTCGGAGCAAGTTTTAGGTAGCACTACCTGTGGCTATTCAATCCTTGTCGAGCCCAAGATATAGGAGTTTTTGTTCAACCAAGGGGGTTATTCGGATAGGCTCTAAGTGTTCTGCTCTTGGCGGGCATGTGTGCCGGCAGCCTTTGGGGCATCAGCAGCTTGAGCCCCGACGCGAGCGCCGCCGGGGGCTACGTCGTCCTGGCCTGGAACGACCTGGGGATGCACTGCTACAATCGTGACTTTCAGGATCTGGCCGTGCTGCCTCCCTATAACACCCTCTGGGCTCAGGTGGTGAAGGTAGGCGACCCGCCTCAGATTGTCACCAGCGGCATCACAGTCACCTACGTCTTTACGGACAACACCTACTCGGTGGGCAAATCCAACTTTTGGACCTACGCCCCGCAACTCTTTGGCTTGAGCGCGCCGCTGACCCCAAATATCGGGTTGACGGGCAAAGGGTTGTCCGGTACGATGGACCTGCATGGCGATCACTTTGTAGCCGAAGGCATCCTGCTTACTGAATTTCGGGACAGCGCCCCGACAACCCCTTATCCTTACCAACTGGCGACCATTATTGTCCGCGATGTCAATACCAACGCCGAGTTGGCCCGGTCTATCGTCGTCGCGCCGGTCTCGACTGAAATGCGCTGTGACAATTGCCACTACGATGGCGGTGTGGAAGGCATCGCCACCGGGCGCGTGGAAACTAACATCCTGACTCTGCACGACCACGACAACATGGATGAGTATCCGTCCGGCCACAAAGGGGCATTGATGAATCGCCGTCCCATCCTGTGTGCCGAATGCCACGCCTCGAATGCTTTAGACGCGCCGGGGGTGGCCGGTCTTCCCAGCCTCTCCAACGCCATGCACGGAGAGCACAAATTCATGGATGGGGTGTATCCGGGTGTGGCTGCCTGCTACAGTTGCCACCCCGGTCCCCAGACCCAATGTCTGCGCGACGTGATGTCCCAGCGGGGGATGGATTGCCATAACTGTCACGGCAGCATGCAAGCCGTCTCTCAAAACCCCGACCCATGGCTGAATGAGCCGCGCTGCGACAACGCCGCCTGTCACGGCAGCGGCTTCCAGCAAGATCAGGCACTGTACCGTATGTCCAAAGAGCACGGCGGCATCTACTGCGAAGCGTGCCACGACAGCACCCACGCCATCGCGCCTAGCCGGGAGGCCAATGAAGCCATTAAGTTCATCGCCTGGCAAGGCCACACCGGCACGTTGGACACATGCACCGTGTGCCACGCTTCTCAACCGACAGATCCTGGTCCCCACGGCAGCTTAGCTCCCCATTATAGGCCTGTCTACCTGCCGATCATTATGCGGAGATTTGCATCTTAGGACGCACCAGGTGCAAAGAGAGGGCCGCCTTGGGTGGCCCTTTACAAATCATTCGATAGCAAACTGCCAGCCATCAACGATCATCTATCACCCGCCCGCCGTGGGCAGCGTCTTCAGCGGATGGCCTTCCAACGCGGCGGCCAGTGCCTGCCGGTCGTCCCAGGGATATTCCGTCTCGCCGAAGCACATACTCTGCTCGTGCCCCTTGCCACAGGCAATGACGACGTCGCCCGGGCTGGCCAGTTCCACCGCCCGGGCGAGGGCGGCCCCCCGGTCTGGTACGCGTTCAAAGGTCTGTCCCTCAACGCCCCCCCCTTTCCGGCATCCCTCGGCGATGGCCTCGATGATGGCGTCCAGCTCCTCAGTGCGCGGGTCTTCGGCGGTGAGAATAGTATAGTCGGCCAGTTCGGCGGCGATGCGCCCCATCATGGGGCGCTTATCTACATCGCGCTGGCCAGCGCAGCCAAAAACGGCGATGACTCGCCCTCCTGCTGCCAAGCCCCGGGCCGCCTCCAGCGCATGGCGCAACGCATGGGGGGTGTGTGCAAAATCCACGATAGCGGTGAAGGATTGGCCCTGGTCCACTCGCTCCATGCGACCTGGTATGCTGCGCACGGCAGCCACTCCTTCTTGAATCGCCTGCGGTTCAACTCCCAGCGTCAGTGTCGCCGCCGTAGCCGCCAGAATGTTGAACACGTTGAAGATGCCGACCAAGTTGGTCTCCAGGGGAAACTGCCTGTAGGGTGACTCAACGTCGAAGCGAGTCTGCCCCGGTGACTGTACCAGATCCCGAGCGATCACATCTCCCGACTCGCCCAAGTCGCACGCGTCGGCCAATGGGATGGCGTAACTCAACTTCACATCCGCCGGATAGGTCTGTAAGTAATCAAAGGAACTGTCGTCCCGGTTCAATACGGCAATCTTGGCTACACCCGACTTGCGATACCCCGCCGTCAGCCCTCGAAATAAACTGGCCTTGGCCTCCCGATAGGCTTCGAGGGAGCCGTGGAGGTCCAGGTGTTCGTGGGTGATGTTGGTGACCACGGCTACGTCGAATTCGCAGGCAGTCACGCGATGCTGGGCCAGCCCGTGCGAGGTAACCTCCAATACGCAGACATCCATCCCCGAGGTCACCATCTGAGCCAGCAAACGTTGCACGTCGGGCGCATCGGGGGTAGTGGTATGCAGGCCAGTGTCGATAGAGTCCTGGCCGATGACCGCGTTAACCGAGCTGATCATCCCTACCTGGCGACCGGCCGCGCGCAAGATGTGGTAAATCAGATTGACGGTAGTCGTCTTACCGTCGGTGCCGGTGACGCCGATCATCGTCAGGTGGCGCGCAGGGAAATCATGCCAGGCGGCGCTCAGCCAGGCTAACGCCTCGCGCCCATCGGGTACGGTCACGTAGGGAACGGTCAGGTCAGCCGGCAGCACCAAATCCCGCACCTCCGACACGTCCCGCTCGCCGACCACGGCGACGGCACCGTTCTTCAGCGCCGCGCCGATGAAGCCGTGCCCTTCCACGTTCACGCCGCGATAGGCAACAAAGAGATCGCCGACTTGCACCCGACGCGAATCAAAGGCGATGCCGCTGATTTCTACGTCGGGATTGCCGACTAGCCGGTATTTGGGCAGGGCGGAGAGAAGGTCAGCAAGATTCATGACTGGGTACCACGCCGCTCGGGTGGCCGATATGGCGTCGGGACGTAGGATACGCTGGGCCGTTTCTGGGCAGGCTGGCGATAGAGAGCCATAAGTTTATAGACCTCTTCGGGCATGTCGGTGCTGACATGCAAGCCCAGTCCGTGCGCCTCCTCAACGCTGATCGGATAGTCGTGGGTCCAGGTGCCGGTCGCCAGCAGGTCGGCCAATTCCTCGGCTCTGGCCGATTCGATATGGGCCTGGTGACTCAGAATCTCGCGCACGGTGTTACGCACCTGGCTGACCGCTTTGCGGGCCACGTCGGCCAGGATTAGTGTGTGATCGTCTACTTCGTTTACGTTCTTCTGTTCGAGAACGCGGTACTTATCGGACTCCAGTATAGCACAATTACGAACCATGGGGCAATATTCCCATTTTGAATATTCCTTGACTCCCCTTTTGATTGTGGGTATAATCGGAATTTGTTCCGCGCAAACCGCTAGCAGTATCCGGTTTTGTTGATGGTTGTCGATCCCGCTCATCGTTGATAGACGACGCGAGCGCCCCCAGCGAGCGCAGGCTAGGGGCGATGGGGCTGGGTGATTTTGCACTGACGAAGAGTACGCCATTCAGAGGATATCATCTTTGAAGATCATCTAAACATATCATGCCCGACAGCGAATGAAACAGCGCAATATTTCAGAGGCCGAAGTTGTCGAGACACTAGAAAACCCAGATGACATTTTCCCAGGCGACGAACAGGAGGACATTGCTGTCAAGCAATTCGGTACCCGCGAAATCCGAGTGGTGTGCGAAGAGATAGGTCACGGAACCGTGCTTATTTACACTGTGATGCGAAGAAAAAGCCAGGTCTAAAGCAATGAAGATAGAGTACGATCCACAAGCCGATGCGCTATACATCCAACTCCGCGAAGGCAACATAGCCGAAACAGTGGAAACCAGCAAGTACATCTACACCGACGTAGACGAGGAAGGTCGGCCACTGGGTATTGAAATCCTCTTTGTCAAACGATATCTTGCACCAGAGGATTTGACTTCGCTCACATTCAATCTTTTAGGTGTGATGCAGCAGGCTACACCAGTTGTGAACGAGGAGCAGGTCGCCTACAACACGGGTGAAGACGAGGTTGAGGCTAAGCCTTGACCTCAACCTTGACCTTAACCTCAACATATCAAAGGAGATTCAACATGAAACTAATTGATTTAACCATTCCATTAGGCATTGGCACCCCACCGTGGCCCACTTACGAACCGTTGCAGGTGAAATACTTCAAGCGCCTGGCTCCCAACGGAGCTAACGGCCAGTTACTGACCCACTCCAATCACTTGGGCACCCACCTGGATGGCGAGATTCACTTCCACACCCCCGGCAGAGACATAGCCAGCTTGCCCATGGACTTCCTGGTTCATGAGGCTGCGGTGGTGGATCTGAGCGATGCCTGTGGTGATTATGACGTTTACACCAGCGAGATGGTCGAAGAGCGGGTGGAAGTGAGAGAGGGCGACATCCTCATCATCCACACCGGCTACCACCATTTCGGCTGGGATCAGCCCTACGCTGACGAAGTACGCTACATGGTGATGCACCCTGGCCCTGACCGCGAGTTCGCCGAGTGGGCCAAAGCCAAGAAGCTGCGCTGGATCGGTGTGGACTGCGGCAGCGCTGATCATCCCATGAACACCATCATCCGCAATTGGATGCCGCGCCAGGCCCGCCAGGCCGAGAAGTT
>JAHELX010000516.1 GCA_024643945.1 Anaerolineales bacterium | reverse complement strand
CCCCTGGCGGAGGGTGAGCTTCAGGTGGCAAGGCTCTGCTCGGAGCCGGTGGCGCAGTGCCCCAACCACCTGAGTGCTGTCGGGCGGCAGTGTCATCTGTACTTCATAAATGTACACGCCGTCCAATTCAATCGCCAGCCGGCAGCCATCCAGCACCTCCAGGCTGTCGTTCACCGCCCACACTTCCGCCTGCAACGTGTCGCCTGCCTGGTAGCGCGCCGGAGGGAACGTCAGTCCCACCAGCACCAAGTTGTAGAGATCCTTCAGCCGCTGGTAAGCCAGCTTGGGCTGGCGCCGGTAATCTACGATGGCCCACGAGATGGCTGGCCATGGCTCATTGAACTGCCACAGGCAGGCCCCACCCGTTTCCCCCTTGCGCCGGCGCATATGTTCGATGGCAATTTGCAGCCCCAGCGCCTGTGCTCGCTGAGAGGCCATGATGAATTCCTCAAGGGAGATAGTGATTTTACCCTCTACCCGGTTTCCTTCCCGTGATAGAGTCTGGATATGCTCCCTCTCTCCCTGCCAGGGAGAGAGGACGGGGGGAAGGGTCCGATCGACGTACCGCCATAACTTCCCCAGCTCCGCTTTGTGAATCTCCCATCCCCGCCCCGGTGGCCACAACTCAGATTCCGGTAGGCATGCGCGAAGTGTCTCGCCCGCCGGGGGCGCTTGCAGGCCGAACTCACTCAAGAAACGAGCTTTCTCCTGACGGTAAGCGTGAAGCGGGTACTTGCCGTGCCACACGTCCCAGTTGTGGACATCGCCAGGCGAGGGTGAGACAGGCAAAAAGGGGCGGGTGCCGTCGTGGGTTTCTACCACGCGCGCCAACGTGCGTACCAATGGGTGGTTGCGACTTGGGCTGAATTCGTTGCCGCCGCACCACACTGCCAACGAGGGATGATTGCGCGTCGCCTGCACGATCGCAGTACATTCGCGCTCTACCAATCCCAGCCAGCGGGCGTCGCGGGGAAAGTAACCCAAAAAGGAGCAGGCAAAGGGGAATTCTTGCCACACCAGCAGCCCTAACTCGTCGCACAGGTCGTAAAAGGCCCGCTTTTCACGCAGGCCACCTCCCCACACCCGCAGCAGATTCACCCCTGCCGTCCGAGCCATGCTCAGTAACTCGACATAATCATCACGTCGTAGGCGGCCAGGCATGCCGTCGGCCGGTACCCAGTTGGCACCCCGAATGAACTCGCGGCTGCCGTTGAGGGTGAAGGTCCAATCTTCGAGCGCAATATGGCGGATGCCAAAGCGGGTAGAAACAGTATCCAAGGACTGGGAGGGCGAAGATGAGGGATGAAGCGAGATGGCAAACTCGTACAAGTGCGGAAAGCCCCGATCCCAAGGCTCCCAGAGTTGAGGATGGGGCAAATCAAAGGTGAAGTTATGGACGCTGCGGCCCAAGGGCAAGTCTAAATCAAAGAACACGGGTCCCCAATCGGGTCCATCGAAATTGGATGGATGCACTTGCACCTCGGCCTGGACTGAACGCGATTGGTCCGAGTCGACCATTACCTGGGCCGTCAGGTGAGCTGTTTGGGATTTAGCCTCCGGGATTCCGGGTTTGACATATACGTCCTTGATGAACACCCTGCCCGTTACTACCAGCCACACGTCGTCCCAAATGCCCATCGTGCGGATAGGCGGTGCGAAGTCCCAACCGAAAGACATCTGACATTTGACACTGGCCATCCGATTGGGGAAGGCGCCCGTGCCAGTCGGATCCATGCGGTCGGCCAGCCACCCCCACGCCCGCTCCAAGACGTTGAGTCGTCGGCGCGGGAGTGCACCCGAGCCCCAAAGGCGAACGGCTATCTCCATAGTGCGCCGGGCTGGGGAGGCCTGAAGAATCGCTTCAGCCCCGGTGTCGGCGCGCAGCGCGCGCGTGATCTCGTATACTTGGCGGCTGAACATCCCCTCATGCCGCCCAAACTCCTGCCCATTGACGAAGAGCGCCGACAGGTAATCTATACCGTCAAAGATAAGGAATGCCCGTTGGTCTGCTCCAATGAGCACATCGAGCCAGCGGTGATACCACCAGTCCCTGTCCTCTACCCATAGGCTGGCTCTATAGCCGTCGCCAAAGAAAGGATCGGGGATACGTCCCAATGCCAATAAATCGGTGCGAACATTGCCGGGCACAGTAGCGGGCAGCCACTCAGTTACTTCAGTCCGGTCATCTACATTGGGGACGTCGAAAGGGCAGCGTGGCACCGGGCCAAACTGCCAGGTAGTGCCGCCCAGGTCAGTAGTTTGTCGCATTAAAATTTAGACAAAACCGGTCTTGATTTAGTGCAAATATTGGTGTAAAATAAAGATACTATTTATTGCCCAGAAAGCTGGGCTCCCTGGCGAATGACCCATCAATGGTTTGCTCGTGCAGGGCGCATGGTCGGTGCAGCGACGCACAGACGCTGATCACTATCCCAAACATTGACAATGCTCAACAAGGAGGCAACGGCCATGGATATCATCAAAGTATCAGCCAAATCCCGCTCGACGGCAGTAGCGGGTGCTATTGCCGGTGTGATTCGTGAAAGCGGACGTGCCGAAGTACAGGCTATTGGTGCTGGCGCTGTGAACCAGGCAACGAAAGCAGTCGCCATCGCCCGAGGATACCTCGCCCTGGATGGCTTCGACATCATCTGCATCCCCTCGTTTACTGAGGTCGACATCGAAGGGCAAGAGCGCACCGCGCTAAGATTTGTGGTAGAACCCCGTTGATGTCTTTCTCGCCGGCTATTTAACAAGGCTGAAGCTTAGCGTCCGTCCCGAAAGCAGGGCGGCACTTAGGTGCCGCCCCTCGGCTTTTGTGACTCTCTTTCTCCTGTGCGAAATCCTACTCTTCAGATACGAACCGCCAGCGTTTTCACTGGCGACCTTTCTTCCCTGTCCTGCCTGACAATTTGCCTGGCTCTTTGCTATGTGGGATCTCCTTCACCTCGTCAGCCTTCACTTCAACCGTCAGCTCGTTCTGCAATTCTACTACCGCCGATTCAGTGAGGACGTTCAGCCCAATGATTACCCCTTTGCCGTGCGATGTCTCGACTTGGGTGCCAACCTTGGGCAAAACCTGTTTGATCTCGGCGTATTGGTCATTTTCGTAAGCAAGACAACATAACAGCCGCCCGCACAGGCCGGAGATTTCTGACGGGGCCAGCGGCAAATCTTGCTGCTTGGCCATCTTGATGGAAACAGGGTGAAATTCGGTCAGCCAAGAAGTGCAGCACAATTCTCTTCCACAGCGACCATAGCCGCCGATGAGCTTGGCCTCGTCGCGGGCACCGATTTGCTTCATCTCGATGCGTGTCCTAAACGAGCGCGCCAGGGCTCGTACTAATTCCCGAAAGTCAACGCGCTGTTCTGAGATGAAGGCAAACAAAAGGCGCCGGCCATTGAAGCTATACTCAGCTCTTATCACCTTCATCGGTAATCCCAGTTCGGCCACTTTGTCCCGGCATTTCTCCATTGCCTGCGCCTCGCGCCCCTGAAACTCCTCCATCAGCGCCAGGTCAACAGGGGTCGCGCGCCGTGTGATAGACTTTAACGTCCCTTTGATCTCTTCATCAGGTACTACTTTGAGGGGCATCACCACCCATCCCAGTTCCTCGCCCCGCGTCGTCTCCACGATTACCGGATCATTCTCGGCTAAATCTCGAAATTCTCGTGGGCCAAAGTAATATACCTTTGTAACAGATTTAAATCGAATTCCAACAACTTCAGGCATTTGCACTAATCCCTATTCAACCCCAGCAGGCAGTAGAAGGGAGACAGAGAATTCTGGTCTCCTGCCACTGCTTCCTGTCCAATGTCTAACTAAACTACAGAAGATGGTAAACTTAACAACAGCACTTCTAACACCAGGCGCAGATTTACATTCTGGTCGAGATTCTTGATAGTCGACCGCAACTGTGCCACCATGCGCTGCGCCTGCCCCAGGGTGACCTGCCCGGCTTGCTGGTGCAACATTGCCACCCGGTCTACGTTGGTCACGGCAACGTGACTTCCAGATGTCAGCAGCAATACGTCGCGCCACCATCCCAGCCACAAAGCCAGGACTTCCCTCACCAGCGCCGGATCGCGGCTGAGGCTGGCGACGTAAGCCAGCCGTTCGACACGTCCTTTACTCATCAGCGAGTCGAGATTGTCCAGAACCTCGCTGCGACGTTCCAGCAGTGAGTCGTCTTCCAGTGCTCGCACCGCCCAACCCAGACGGCCCCCCGAAAGGTGGGCCAGTAACTCTGCGTGCGCCGCATCTACATCCCACTGCGAGATCAAAGCTTCTTTGGCCAGCGATCGGGATAACGGTCGCAGTGAGAGCACCTGACAGCGCGAAACGATGGTCGGCAAAAGCGTGTCGGCTTCGGTGGCGGTGAGCACCAACACGACCTGAGCCGGGGGTTCTTCCAGGGTTTTGAGCAGAGCGTTGGCGGCCTCAACTGTGGCTCGCTCAAAGTCACTCAGCACAGCTACCCGCCAGTGCCCTTCGTGCGGGGATAGCGCCAGTTCTCGCTGCAAATCGCGCACCTCGCCGATTTTGAGTGTCTGGTCCGGTGTATCTAGAATTCGCACGTCAGGATGGTTGCCACTGATCACCTTGCGGCACGAGAGACACTCACCGCAAGGCACTGGCTGGTTGCCGGTGCAGTTGAGCGCTTGGGCAAAGACGCGCGCGATGGTCGTCTTACCAATATTAGGAGGGCCAACGATGAGTGTGGCGTGTGATACCCGCCCCATCGACAGCCCATTCAGCAAAAGGTCTACAGCCCACTCGTGACCGACGACCGGTCTTTTCATCCTGTTCTCTTTCCCTGGAAAGGGAGCCAAGAATTAGGCATTCAGGGAGTGGGGAGGGTTAATTCCCCTGCCTCTCCCGGCTTCTTACCTACTGAGTTCCTGATCCCAGAT
>JAHELX010000515.1 GCA_024643945.1 Anaerolineales bacterium | reverse complement strand
GGTGACGTGGCGGGGCAGCGATACCGACCCGCGTGGAGTTATGCCCTTTTTGCTGGACAAGGTGGGGCGTCGGGCAGGGGAACGCGACTTTCGGGGTTATCACGTGACTTGGTGGAATCTGCCCAGGGATGCCTACTTCAGCCTCCCTGACGATCTGCCGCCGGTGGATATTACCTTCGGCGACGTAGTCCGCCTGGACGGGCTGGCCTTCTCCGATGCGGTGCAAGTGGGTGAGGTGGCATGGGCCACGCTGCACTTTACCTTGCTACGTGACACCGACGTGGACTACCGCGTCTCGCTGCGCCTGTGCAGCCCAGAGGGGAATAGGCTCGCATCCACTGATAAGGATCTGCTGAATGATCGCCATTTTCGTACATCGGCCTGGCCCCTGGACGATCCCCGTCTCAATCAGGTCATCAATGTCTATACACTGTCCATCCCGCCTGATGTGTCACCCGGCAGCTATCGTTTGGAGACGGTGGTCTATGAAGCAACCACTTTAGAGGCGTTGCCTGTTGCTGCTGGATCCGCCTCAGATGGCATTTCAGCGTTCCTGGGTGCCGTGGTCATTTCGCCGAGAAACTCGCCCGAGTCAAGCTCATTTGAAACGACGGGGCAAAAGTAGTATATTGCGCACACGCCCGATGCCTTGCGCCTTGCAGGTGTCTATTGAAGACTTCCTCCAGTTCCCAAAAGCGTAAGTACTCCCTGCCTCTGTTTCTGCAAATTGGTCCTCGCTTCAGGTCGGGCGTTAACCGCCGTAACTTTTGGCTGGGGCTGACCAATGGCGCCTTCGCTGCGGGAGGCGAGGCGTTTACTGATCCCTCGGTGGTTCTGACCTATTTCGCCAGCTTGCTAACCGGTTCGAAATTTCTCATTGGCCTGGTGGCACCGATCCGCATCGGCGGTTGGTATTTGCCCCAACTACTTGTATCGGGGTTTATTCAGCGCCAGGAGCGCAAGCTACGCGTCTACGCACTATTGGGGGTCTTGCGCACAATCTCATGGGGACTGATGGTTCCCATTTTGTGGCTTGTCCGGGACCGGTCGACATTGTTGGCGCTTTTCTTTGCGTTGCTGGTCGTCAATAGCCTGGGGGGTGGGGTGGCGGGACTCAGCTTTATGGATGTGGTGGGCAAGGTTATACCACCTCACCGCCGGGGAGCATTTTTCAGCGCGCGTCGATTGCTGGGGGGCGTGTTGGCGCTGGTTGCCAGTGGGGTGGTCGGTTGGGTGCTAAGTGAAGGATTTACGTTAGCCTTTCCTCATAACTTCGCACTGCTCTTTGTGCTGTCGTTTGTGGGTACCTCCATCGCCCTTTTTGCATTCACCCGCGTTGATGAACCACTGGAGCCTACCCCGTTTGAACGTGTCAGCGTCTCGTCCCAGATACAGCGAGCGCGCCGCTTGCCTCGGCAGAACCATGCCTATAGTCGCTTCTTGGGGGCACGCCTGCTGATGGTGGTCGCCGACATGGCTGTCCCCTTTTACGTAGTCTTTGCCAGAGAATCGTTGAGTGCCCCGCCTGGATTGGTAGGGGTGTATCTTTTGACGACAACCTTTTCGGCGTTGTTGACCAATTTGTGGGCTGGTCGGGTCAGTGATCACTATGGCAACCGGCGCTTGCTGTTGGCGGCGTGCCTCGTCGGGCTGACGGCACCTGGCCTGGCACTCCTGTTTGGTTTGTGGCGCGGCCCGGCCCTGCTCTTTGCAGTTGTGTTTGCTTTGAGTGGTGCGTATAGCACCGCATCTTGGATGGCTCATACTAATTTCCTGCTGGAGATTGCGCCTGCTGGTGACCGGCCCATTTATGTAGGCACGGCCAACACCCTGGTCGGGGCCGCGATTTTGGCCTCGTCGGGCGGTGGTGCGTTGGTGGATTGGCTGGGATTCGACGCGCTGTTCGGGCTGGCGCTGGTCGCATTATTGTTGGCGGTTGGGATTACGACAGGTATCCGGGATCCACGCAACGAGCCAACCGAGTTGCTCTGAGATATGATACCCACGTGCGTTGGGTATAACAACTGGGGGGAGCATCCCCCATCTGTGGTTCTTTTTGCCTTTCCTTCCCTTTGCGCTAAAATAACTGGGGAAGGAAGGGCACGAGAGGCACTGGTTGCCTTTCGTGTTTTCTGTGCTTTTCCCTTAAGGGGGGCCCTATGGGAGGGGTGAGTCTTTTGCCATGCGTATCATGATCATCAATTACGAATTCCCGCCCATTGGCGCTGGCGGCGGCCAGGCGTCGCAGAAGATCGCAGAGTGCCTGGTAGAGATGGGCCATAGCGTGCGGGTTATCACATCCCGCCCCACCCAATTCTACACCCTAATGGGCAACGCCAGCCTGTTGTTGGGCCTTGGTTTCTGGGTATATCTGGCCTATGCCAAACTAAGCTGGGGCGAGGACATCAGCAACCACGGCTTCACCCTATTGGGCACGCTGCTGTTGCTGACTGGCTTCATTCTGCGGGCTACCGGTTTGATTTGGGAATTGATTATGCCTATCCGCGGGCTGAAACCGGTCGAGTTCATCGAAGGTGTCGAGGTCCATCGGGTGCCGGTGATACGTCAACGGCAAGATTATTGCTCCACCTTTGAGATGGCGACGTTTATGATCAGTGGAGCGTGGCATAGCCTGTGGCAGGTCCGCGAATTTCGGCCCGATATCGTCCATATTTTCTTCGGCATCCCGGATGGCCCTGTGGGCTGGCTTCTCAAACAAGCGTATGGCCTGCCCTATATCATCTCGCTGCGCGGCGCTGACGTTCCCTCCGACGAGGTAAAGCGTTTTGCGAAGCAATATAAAGTGTTGCGCCCTTTCATCCGTTGGCTGTGGCACGACGCCGACGCGCTGGTGGCGGTGAGCAATGGGTTGCGTAGCCACGCCCACGAGACAGTCCCTGACCTGCCCATCCAGGTCATTCCCAATGCTATTGACTTGAGTGCATTCACCCCTGCCTTGCACCGGGAGGCAAGCGGCCCGATTCGCCTGCTCTACGTCGGGCGTTTCAACGCCTTTAAAAACGTCGAGACCTTGATTGAGGCGGCAGGTAAATTAAAACAGATGGACGTGGGTGACTTTGAACTGGAATTGGCGGGGGAAGGGGAGCAGCGACCCGTGCTGGAACGTATGGTATCTGACCTGGGCCTGACTCGCTTGATCCACTTCACAGGCTGGGTGGCTCGCGACTGTATCGCTGAGCACTATCGCCGCGCGGATATCTTTGCCACCGCTACGACCTGGGAGGGAATGCCTAATACGGTGCTCGAGGCTATGGCTTGTGGTTTGCCGATCGTTGGCACCCAGGCGTCGGGCCTGCACGAGCTAGTGCGCGACGGCATCAACGGCTACCTGGTGCCCATCAAGGATCCTGGCGCGCTGGCAGAGGTTTTAGCCCTTTTGATCGATAATGGCTACGAGCGCCGCCGTATGGGCCGTCAGAGCCGCAAGCTGGCCGAGCGTGAGTTTGCGTGGGAATACATTGCTGAACAGTACGTCAAGATTTACCGGAAACTGGTGGGTGAGTAACATGGGTTTCTTTGTGAAAGCAGATAGGAGAAGCGCGAAGCGGTCACGTCTCTACTTCGGCCTGGCGCTGGCAGCCATCCTCTTCTTCTCCGCCGGTATCCGTTTATTCCAGATCGGCGGGTTCAGTGGCAACTACGACGAAGGTGCGCATCTCATGGTGGCCTGGCTCTTGTCACAGGGATTCTCCCTTTACACTGAGGTGGGGTCCAATCAATTGCCGTTTCTTTACCAGCCGACTGCCTGGCTATTCGCTGTGGCAGGGGCGTCGTCAGTACTTGCCCGCTGGCTCGAAGTCGGTTATGCACTTCTGGGTATCGTGGCGGTTGCCGGCATAGGTAGGCTCCTCTGGCGGCCAACGACGGGCTTGATAGCTGCGCTCTTCTTATCCTTGGAGATCTACTATTTCCGCCACTCTCGTCTCTTCCTCGGTTCGGTTGCTTGCGTGGCACTGAGCGGATTGGCGATACTGTTTGCCTTATACTACCAGAGGACCGGACACCGAAAATGGCTTTTCCTGGCTGGCGTGGTCTTCTCCTTCAGTATATTCATCAAACCCCTCTCCCTTCTTATTGGGCTTTTGCTGCTGTGGGCAATAATCGATCGCTGGACGAGCGAGCCTTCAGCCATCACTGGTGATCGTAAGGCTTGGCTCCGGTCCCTCCCATGGCGTGGAGTGTTCGTCGATTGCCTGTACCTGGGGATGGCGACGTTAGTCTTGCCCATCCTTTCCCTTATCCTCTACGATGGAGGAATTGGAATTATGCTGAGCCGGCTTGTAGACTGCCGGTTGGCTGCCAAGGTCAATACCTCACGCGGCAGCGTTTACATGATGGGCATCCTGACCGGGTACGTGCGCAACAACCTGCCTTTGCTCCTGCTAGCGGCGGTGACAACCATCATGGTTATCCGGCGACGCAATGGCTCTGGGATATGGGTGATGGCATGGCTGGGGTTGAGCTTTGCCTCAATCGTAGCCTGGCGATCGCACTCACACCATCTGGTAATCTTAACCTTGCCTTTGGCCCTGCTGGCTGCCTATTCCTTGGGAGATCTGATCGATCCTAGCTACGTTGGACGCTTTCGGTCCAGACATTGGACCAGTGTCATACCGATCCTGGGTCTGGCTTATTGGCTGGGTAGTCTGATCCTGGCTTGGCCGAGCTATTTCTCAGTGGCTCCCAGAGGCCTGGACAGGCAAAACGATAGGGATCGTTGGGCAGCGGTTAGCCTGTTACAAGAAGTAACGACGCCGGCCCAGTTCGTTGTCAGCGACGATCTTTCCATACCTTTTGAAGCGCACCGTATGGTCATACCTCAATTGGCTGATGTCTCATCCGACAGCATCGGCTGTGGATTGGTGACCCAGGAAATGGTTATGCAACTGGCGGACCG
>JAHELX010000514.1 GCA_024643945.1 Anaerolineales bacterium | reverse complement strand
CATCCACCAGGCGAAAGCTTGGGCCCTCCAGGTGGCTGGCCAGCCAAGCGGCCTCTACCAGCCGGGGAACCCTGTCCACAGATCGAGTCTTCGTGGTCATCCTGCACCCTCCCGTGACAGCGTGATGTGCCACTCGGGATCACCCACCTGTTCAATATGTACGTTGAAGCCGCGCCGCCGGGCCTGAGTGGGGATCGACTCCAGCGCCGGGGCGTGGTCGGTAATGACCACCAGCGTCTCTCCCTGAGGCAATCTCTTGAGCGCCTCCACGGTCTTGAGCATCGGATAGGGGCAGATGTCGCCCCGTACGTCGAGTTCCATCCTTGTCCTCCTTTGTCGGGGATCGGGGATCAGGGAATCAGGACTCAGGGAATCAGGAATCGGGGAATCAGGCAGTAGGCTGACAAGGCTGCTCTGCTAGCCTGCTACTTCGCTACCTTGTTGTCCTGATCCCTAATCCCTGATCCCTGATTCCCTGATCCCCTGCTCCCCCGCTACGGTAATCGTTTAATGACCTGTACGCCGAGCCAGGCGCCGGCGAACAGCCCCAGGCCAAAGACCCAACCGTTGAATGCCAGGGAAGGGATGGCCGAGAAAAAGCCGCCGATGTTGCAGCCCATGGCCAGACGTGCGCCATAGCCCATGGCCACGCCGCCCAAGAGAGACTGGACATAGCGCCCCGCATGAGGTGCGAAACGCACCTTGAACTCACCCGCCAGCAGCGCGGCGGTGAAGGCACCAAAGATCAGCCCCCAGTCCAACAAAGCACCGCCGCTCAGCCAGGGCTGGTGCCCTAACAGGCCATAGCCGGCCGGCTTGTCGCCGAAGTAGAGCAGGTTCTGGGCCGGGTAGCCCAGGGCGTAGGCCATCCAGCCTGCCCAGCGACTGACCTCGGTGGTGATGCCCCAGGGCTTCTCGTAAGTGAACTCCAGGATATTCAGCAACCCCAGGAGCAGCCCGCCCAGGGCGGCCGGCCAGGCCCGGACAAAGACCGCCTGGTAAAGCTGGCCCAGTCGTTGGCCGAACGTCTCGGCCGGCGCCGACTCCTCGCGCCATTGGAAGACGCCGCCCGCTCGTGACTCCCACCACAACACCAGCAAATAGAGGCCGCCCAGCACGATCAAGGTCATGGCCAGGGCGCCGCCCCAGCCGAAGGCTTGCGGGAACCAGAGCTTGGGCTGCCGCGATACCACCGCCGGCCACCACCAACCCCAGTTCAGCGCCAGCAGGAAGGAGCCGATGAGCATGCCGGCCAGGGCCACCCATTGAGCCACATAGCCTTCGCCCATACGATACAGTGTCCCCGAGGCGCAGCCGCCGGCGACTACCATGCCGGTCCCGAAGAGCAGTCCGCCCAACAGGGTATGCCAGCCAGTGGGGTAAACGTTGCCCACGATCTTGGAAAGATCAGGCGAGAGTTGGTACATAATCAGCGTGAAGCCCAGGGAGGCCGTTGCCAGGGCCACCAGCACGCCCCTGGCCAGCCGCCCATCCTGTAAGAGGAACAGGTCGCGAAAGGCTGAGGTGAAGCAGAAGCGGCTGCGCTGGACGACGAAGCCGAAGCCCAACCCGAACAGCCACAAGACGGCCAGCGTAGGCTGGATCCGCGCGTAGAACAGCAGCACGACTGCTGCCGTCCCCACTGCGATCAGACCGACCCTGGCCCGGCGCGCCGGTCGCAGAGGAATGGATACCGATGCCGTTGTCATTTCTTATCCTCCTCACCAGAAACAAGCAAGACTCACCACAGGGATATCGCCCCGGCGCTGAGCCTCGTCCCGTTGAACGCAGCCTGCATTACCGGTCAACGTAGATGGCGAGGCCATTGTCACTATTCAATTGGCGTGAAAATGGAATTGAGAGGCAGCGCACTCAACCGACGGGACTCATCGCGACGTATCGGTGAGCGGCGGGTACGGCCGATCGCATCCGGCCAGGCAGGTGCCCCGTATGGGGTACATGGTGCCCCGTATGGGGTACATGGTGCCCCGTATGGGGTACAGGCCGCCGGAAACAACCGGTTGTACCCGCCCGGTACAGACGCATCGGACAAAGGGGAACAAGATACTATTAGACATTGGTCAACTTCGAGGTTAAGAGATCTGATATATCCATTTCCTCAGAGTGTAGCAGAATTGGGTGGTGGGCGGCAGCGCTATTTTGCCTGGTGGATGATAGGCAAAATGGCCTATTGGTGACACCTATGCCTTGAGTATCTGACATCGCGAATGGATTACCTGTCATGTCACCCGGTAACGCTGGCCGACCCAAATCTGTCCGTCCTCCAGCTTGACTTCGTAGCGGTCCAGAGGGCGGGGCGGCGGCCCGGACACCACGTTCCCCAGCCGGTCATACACCCCATCGTGGCATGGGCAGAAGAAGCGCTGCGTCTCTGCCTCCCAGTGGGTGATGCATGCCAGGTGGGTGCATATGTTGGAATGAGCCAGCAATTCGCCGCCCGGCAACTGCTGCACATAGACGGTCTCTTTCTTAATCGTCTTTCTCCAACCGGCTTCAATGGTCTGAGTCAGGATGAAGCGTACCGGATCACCGGAGGCCTCGACCTGGCTCAAGGGGCCAAGGGGCCGCCAGTCACCGGGTTGCGGTGTCTGCAGCGAGGGGCTGATAACATACGCAATCGCTGGCAGGCCCACGACAGCGCTCATGATGGCTCCGATGCCCCCTGTCACCCAGGCCACGAATTTCCGGCGTGAAATCGTCTCGCTCATCAGCATTATGCACCTGTCGGCTTCAGATAGGACCGATGGGCCCCTTGGCCGCACCGACATAAACTTGCTCATCCACGATCTCGAACTCGTAGGCTGGCAACGGCCGGGGTGGCGGTCCCGAGATGACCGCACCGTTGACCGGATTGAAGCGCCCATCGTGGCAAGGGCATTGAATCACCAGTCGCCCTGCGTGCCAGTGGACGATGCAACCCAGGTGGGTGCAGACGGCTGAGTAGACCTTGATACCTCCGGCCTCGGAGTCGACGACGATGACCGGCTCGTCGTTTACTGGCGTAACCTTGCCGCTGTTAACAGGAAAATCACTCACTGGGCCCATCAATGCCCGCTCTCCCTTGTTGCTCTGCGCCCGGGCTGGCGGCCACAGATAGCCGACGATGGGTGTCAGCACTCCTCCCAGCGTACCCACTACCGAAAAGCCCAGCAACCAGCGGATGAGACTGCGCCGGGACACTGGGGTCCCATCTGTCACGCTCTGTATCTTAAGGTCCTGATCCACACGACACCTCCTGCCGCCCTCTATGACGGAAGAAATGGGCAGGGGATGGCTCTACCTATTTCAATCCAAACTATGCCGGGTGGGCAGCCAGCCCATCCGCCTCCGCCATTTCGGTGTGGGACGGGCCGGCCAGGCCCAATAAGAGCTTCAGCAGATTCTCTTCCGGGGTTTTGTGAGCCACACGGGCCTCGGCCGGCGCCATGGGGCTCTTCTCCAGAGGCGACGTACACCTCAACAAGCTGAGCCATACCTCTCCATCGCGGCCATGGGCCGTGATGGAGCGATAGGTCCCACTGCCCTGTTGCTGGTTATATACTAATAGTACTGCGTACTGGCAGGTGCAACGCTCGGTGCCGTGGTGGGGACAATGACAGTCCACCTGGTTGGCACGGGCGAGTTGCAGGTCGAAAGTGACCATCACACGTAGCCCATGCCGTTCCAGCATGGTTACCAGTTCGGGGATCACCTCCTCGCTGGGACGGTCTACGTGTAGCGTGTAATCCATCGCCCGCTTGTCTTTCATAGGGCACTAAACTCCCCGTCTGCGCTATCAATTCCTGCAAATATTGTATACGCCCCGGCAGCGGCATCTTTTTTCTCCGCCAGGGGGCAGGAAAGCACAACGGTGTCGTTTCACTCTTTCCTTCACTCGCAGGTGGCCTCTCGTTTCGGTTAAGCCAGATCAGGTGTTCTTGAGCACAGTGCTCAGGGCTCGTTTGAGTCTGGCCAGATCTTCGGCCTCTTGCGTGGCATCCACGTATGTCGTCACGCAAGTTTCGATGTACTTGTCCAGCAGCTTGATGGTGGTCTGATTCATAGCCGCTTTGACGGCCGCCATTTGGATCAGAATCTCATCGCAGTCTCGGTGCTCGGCCAGCATACGTCTCACTGAACGTACGTGCCCCTCAATGCTGGCCAGACGGGCGTCCAGACCTCTCTCTACCTCCCAGGCCAGGTGGGTCTGGATCTTCTCCATCACCGGGCCCAGGACCGTAAGCTGTGCAGGCTCAGGCATTTGCCGTTCCTCTCTCCGGTTACCGGGTCGGATCTTGGCCTGAGGAAGATGCGTGCCACATCTTCTGCTCGCTACGTTCAGTATAGCCCTTCGAATTTCTCAGCAACAGCGCCATTTTGCCTACGTCTTGGCGGGCAAAATGGCTTGGTTTTTCACTACCGGACGATAGCCTTTTAACCGGAGTGGATTACTCGCTCGCGCCCAAACGCCAGAATTCTCAGCGCTGCTGGCGAAGGGTGCGTATCCTGGCACGAGACCACGTGCAATTGGCACGAACTGATTTGACAGCATGTTTTTTCGCGTGAAGGGGTTTATTTCCGTTATCGCCTGGCAATCCGGCTGTAGGCCGGTTATGGCTTGCGCTGGGTGGAGTGGCCCGACAGCAATTGGCCGAAGTGGAAGTTGCTCTGAATGCATACAGGGGTCATTGGCACGAATTCAAGCAGATTTCAGTCGAGGAATGGCCCTAAGCATACTACTTATCATGGGATCCGGTTGGTAAGACTCGAAATCTTCCGTTTTTAACCCGTTTCCGATTGAATCGCATCCGATTGCACAATCGTTACACTAAGCCGCCGCTAACGGCGCGGATGCCGGAGCGGCGCCAGCCCAGTCATCTGTTCCTGCGCCGTGAACTTCCAGCCCCGGACAGCATGCCTCCAG
>JAHELX010000513.1 GCA_024643945.1 Anaerolineales bacterium | reverse complement strand
GTGGCCGGCGCAATGGCCTTGATGCGCGCCGTAGTTTCGAGGCCATTCGCCCCCGGCCGGCCAATATCCACAACAACCACGTGCGGCGAAAAGGCCTCAGCCATAACGATGGCTTCCTCCCCGCCGGCTGCTTCGATGACGCGGCATCCGGGGAATGTTATTTCCAGCCATCCTCGTAGCGCCTGGCGCATAGCTTCATGGTCTTCGACGATCAGAATGGTGGCTGACATAAAACCCCTCCTGGCCAAAATAGGCCGTTCTATCGCCCAATATGACCTCATGTTGAGTGCAAGTGACCGGCACTTATTGGCACTTTTAATGAAAGAATTAGAAAGGTCAAAGTGCCGGTCACTTGTACTGAACATGAGCGCCAATATGACTCCAGTACTATTTTAACCAGACACGACACTGCCTGTCTAGGGGGTGAGTTTGAGAATTGATATAGGGAAAGTTTGAGAGAGGACTCTATTCCAGTGAGGTCAAGCCGTGCTGGATGGCAAACTTGACCAGGCTGGGCAGATCGCTGATACCCAACTTCTGCATCAGGTGGCTGCGGTAGGTCTCGACAGTCTTGGGGGAGAGACTCAGAATGTCGGCAATCTCGGCACTCGTTTTACCCTCGACGACGAGTTGCAGGATTTCTTGTTCCCGGGGAGTGAGACGTGCCAGGGGGCCCTTTGCTTCGCCAGCCTCGTTCTGGTTCAGATAGTCATCAATGACCCGGTCCAAAATCGTCTGGCTCAGGTGGCGGTAACCGGCCTGGACAGCACGCACGGCAGCGACGAGTTCACTTCCGGCCGATGCTTTCAGCAAGTAGCCGCGCACGCCAGCCTGTAAAGCCTGAAAGATATGTCCGCTGCTGGCATACATCGAGAGGATGATGACCTGAGTGGCCGGGCAGAGTTCACGGATTTGCCGCGCCGCCTCGATGCCGTTCAGCTCCGGCATAGCGATGTCCAGGATGGCCACGTCTGGACGAAGTTGGGCTACCCGACGGACCGTGTCACGCCCGTTGGCGGCATCGCCGATCACCTTGAGGTCGGGCTGCATCTCCAGCAGGGAACGCAGCCCATCCCGTACTACGGCGTGGTCATCGGCCAGAAAGATGGTGATACTCACCGCACCACCTCCACGATGACCCGGGTGCCCCGTCCAGGGCGCGACTCGATGTGGCACTGGCCGCCGATCGCCTCAGCCCGCTCGGTCATGCTCAGCAGCCCCCAGCCATGCCGTCCGGAAAGCTCGGCGGAGAGCGCGGGCTCGAAGCCCAGGCCATTGTCGGTGACCGCCAGACATATGGTGCCATCCTCGACAGCTATGAGCACCGTCGCCTCGGTAGCCTGGGCATGCTTGGCCACATTGGTCAACGCCTCCTGCGCGATGCGGAACAGGGCCGTCTCGACGGACGCCGCCAGCCGGGGGACGGGCTCCTCGGCCTGCACGCTGACAGTCAGCCCGGCCCATGAGGCAAACTGGGTCCCATACCAGCGCAGTGCCGCCACCAATCCATAATCATCCAGCACGGGCGGGCGCAGATTGGCCATCACATCGCGGATGCATTCGGCCGTCTGCTTCACCAGCACCAGCGACTCCTCCAGACAGGTCTGGATTGGGGCGGCTGCCGGTAAAGCGCCGGATATCTGGGCTCGAATCATGTTCAGGTTGAGATCGAGGGCCGTCAAGTTTCGTCCCACCAGGTCGTGCAATTCCTGGGCTAACTGTTTCCGTTCGGCTTCCTGGACTTCGGCCAGCCGCCCGGCCAGGGCGCGGAGTCGCTCCCGCTGCTGGCTGATTGCCTCGCACAGCCGCGCCTTCTCATCCTCAACCTGTTTGCGCTCAGTAATATCCTGTGCGATGACGATAGCGCCATCCCATTTCCCCCACGCGCCTATCAAAGGCGCAGCGTGGATCTCGAGATCCACCTCCGAGCCCATCAGGGAACGGTAATGGGCAACCTCCCCGGCGATGGTTTCCCCGGCAAGACAACGTTCGAGGAGAGGGAGCATACCTGCCTCTTTGATCGGTGGCATCTCAGAGATCTTCACGCCTATCACAGGCGACCGCATTCCCTCGGGGACGCCCATCATGCGCCGCATAGCGGGATTCTCGTAGGTGATCGTGCCTGCCGCGTCCAGGTAAAGAATGCCGACAGGGGACGCCTCCACCAGCCGCCGATTGAACGCCTCCGACCTGGCCAGGGCCTCCTCAGCCCGCTTGCGCTCGGTGATGTCCCTGGAGATGCCGACGATGCCGGTCACTCGCCCCTTCCTGTCCAGGACAGGCGCCTTGGTCGCCGACACCCAGCGGAACTGTCCGTCTGGTTCTTTGACCCCTTCGACCTTGTCGATCAAAGGTTGCCCTGATTTCACAATTTCCTGTTCATCCGCATAGAAATCTCGGGCCAGTTCTGCCCTGAAAAAATCGAAGTCCGTCTTCCCAGTGGCCTGTGTAGGATCAGTGAGTCCTAACACCTGTGCCTGGGCTCTATTAATGCGGGTGAAGCAAGAAGCAGCATCTTTAAAGTAAATGCCATCCGGAATATTGTCCATGAGGGTATGCAACAGATCGCGCTCATGGGCCAGCGCCTCCTCCGCGTGCTTGCGCTCGGTGATGTCGCGCATCACGCTTTGCATCAACCACTGGCCGCCGGCCTCGAACATCGTCGCCGAAACCTGGACCATCAGGTCTGGCCCATCACGCCGGGCCAGGCTGAGCTCGAACACAGCCTGGCCTTGATCCTGAATGGTTTCCAGGAGGCGGAGAGCTTCTTCGGCCACCTTCGCCGAGCGCAGGGCGGTGACAGGCATAGTCAGCAACTCAGCTTCGGAGCAGCCGGTCATCTCCACAGCTTTGCGATTAGCCGATAAGATATGGGCGCTGGCTGGATCAATCACCAGGATACCGTCGTTAGCAGTCTCGAACAGGCGACGGTATTGCGCCTCGGCCTGCTGCATAGCCGAAAACAGGCGAGCGTTGTCCAACGCCACAGAGATGTGATTGGCAAAGGCCTCCATCGCCGGGACGTCGGCGGCCGTCAGCTTGTTGGCATCGTCCACAGCCAGGACACCTCGCACACGCCCTTCCATAATGAGCGGTGCAAAGATACCCGGTGATGTGCCAATGGCTTCGTGTATGTGCCCGGCAAAGGGCCGCGCCACCTCCGGGAGAAGTTGCGCGATGACGGCCATGCTATCGGGCACAAAGACTGCGCTACCGGTTTCAACGACCTGCCGGTAGGCGTCCACCCGCGCCAGGCTAAACTCAAAACCCTCGGCCTTGAGCCCGGTCAGTTTCTCCAGGAAGGTCAGGGGTTGGCTGGGATAGGCAACGGCACGGACAACCAGGCGCTCGCCCTTTTCGTCGAGCAGGCCGATACCACCCCGCAGACCCAGCCCGGCAATCTGCTCCCGGAAAGCGCGAAAAACCTCCGCCTCGGAATGAGCCGAGCGCTGGAGCGAAGCCGCCGCCGCGTTGAGGGCGTGCAGAAACTCTATACTCTGTTCCGGCTTGGGCAAGCCGGCGTTTGAGTAAGGGGTCTTCTTTCTCATATCATTCTACCCCCCTCCATTCCGACGCCAGCGACCGCCGCCCTGCAGGTGGGGCAATGCCCATCCCGAACGTGGTTTTCGGCAATCCAGTAGCCACTTCGCCGGATCAGCAACTGGCCGCATTGATGGCAGCTCGTGTTCGACTCGCCGGCCACGTTTCCCAGATACACGTAGCGCAGACCTTCTGCCAGGCCGATCTCCTGCGCCCGCTGCAAGGTTTCGATAGGCGTGGGGGGGCGGTCGGTCATCTTGTACGTTGGGAAGAAACGGCTAAGGTGCCAGGGAGTCTCCGGCCCCAGCGCTTGGGCCACGAATTGGGCCGCGTCCCGCAGTTCGGCCGGGTCGTCGTTCAGGCCGGGGATCACCAACGTGGTCACCTCCAGCCAGATGCCCAGTCGTTTCATGGCCTTCATAGCGTCCAGCACCGGCCCCAGGCCCCCTCCCACGTAGCGGTTGTAAGTCTTATTGCGGAAAGCCTTCAAGTCCACGTTGGCAGCGTCCAGGTAGGGATGGAAAGTTTCCAGCATTTCGGGGGTCATGTAGCCGTTGGTCACGTAGACATTGGCGATGCCAGCCGCGTGGGCCAGGCGCGCCGTGTCGTAAGCGTACTCGAAGAAGATCGTGGGTTCAGTGTAGGTGTAGGCAATGCTCTGGCTGTCGGTGGCGCGAGCATCGGCCACGATATGTTCCGGAGCTGCCTCGTATCCTGCAATCAAACCCTGCTCGCGCGGCATATGGGCGATATCCGCATTCTGACACCACTGGCAACGGAAGTTGCAACCCGGTGTGGCAATGGAGTACGCCCTTGACCCGGGATAGAAGTGGTAAAGAGGCTTCTTCTCCACCGGGTCCACGTGCTGGCTGATGGTGCGGCCATAAACCAGGGTGTAAAGTGTGCCCTTCACGTTCTCCCGTACCCGGCACACGCCAAGTTTGCCCTCCGCGATCACACAACGGTGTGCGCACAGATGACAGCGCACGCGGCTTTTTGACAGCTTCTCGTAGAGCATGGCTTCTTTCATCGTTCCACCTTCCTCTTCTCGCCCTCCTCCTCCCTCTACACCAAACAAAAAAACCCATCAAGCCGGGGTTTGGGGACTGATAGGCCTTTGCACTTGTTCATTAATTATTTCGCCCATTGAAACAGAAATCAGGCACAGAAACACCACAAGAACACGAAGTTGCTTTTGAACAAGTACTTCGTGATCCACCCATATCCGCTGTGAGCAATGCACCCGCCCCGGCTATCGCCTCGCCGGTAACCAAGGCCGGGCGAGGTGCCTTCCCTACTCAATTATAACATAGCTCTTCTTCAGCGTAAATCCCTTTTCTCATGCCAACCGCCCCTTGTACTGGAACTGCCGCTCGTAGAGCTGGCGC
>JAHELX010000512.1 GCA_024643945.1 Anaerolineales bacterium | reverse complement strand
GTGTCTTCGATATGCCGCCCCAGCCGGTGCAGCGTTATCAGAAGGATCAGACCGGCTCCTCCTACGCCACCTGGCGTTTCAACCACAAGCGCCGGACCATTTCCGCCGGAGATGGTCTGCGCCTGGAAGTGACAGCACCCGCCGTCGTGCACTGGAGCTCCGACGGCTGGCAAACCATTCACGATGCCAGGATGCAAGACACCGGCCTGGGTATGTACATCGCCGACTTGCCGACGCAGGACCTGCCAGCGGAGGCAACCGTGGTCTTCACCTTCTATTGGCCCGAGACCGCGCGCTGGGAAGGCACAGATTTTGCAGTGAAGGTCGAGAGTTCCGGCTAGTACATCGCAGGGTGCGTCCAAATTCTTGGCAGACCCTAAGGGTTTCAGAAAACCCGTAGGGTCTTGCACCTAAAATTTGGGACAAACCCTCCATCGCGGCGCAAATCGACCTAAAGTATACCACACAAACACTATCATCCCCAATTGGAAAATCTCTCTGCCGGTCCCCTCGATCGCGCAGAAGGATCATAGAGCGTCAAGCGCAAACTCCCATGGTTGGAAGGAAGAGCCAACTGTGTTATTATCCTGGGCGTAGCCAACCCATTCGATATCGTCGCCGGTCAGTTCAAGGGGCCGAAGATGAACACGAGAGAAAACCCATGATCCTCCAAGAGAACCAACGCGTCAACAGCGTGGTGCGCGCGCTGATCTTCAACCATTACCACCTGCAACCTCCGGGGTACCTGTTGGCCACCCAGTGGCGAGGCGCGGAGCGTGCAGCTTTTCCCATTGGCGGGCGGGTCGAGTTCGGCGAGCCGCTGGTCGAGGCGCTGCGGCGCGAGGTGCGCGAGGAAACCGGGGCTCAGATTACCGACTTCCGCCTGGTTTACTTCGCCGAGAACCTCTTCAGCACCCAGGCGGGCATCCACTATCACGAATACGGCTGGTACTTCTGGACAAAAGTGGACCGCCAGGTGTGCGGCCTGGACGAGATCATCCCCAACCCGGACCACCCCGACCTGGTCATCCGCTATATGCCAGTAGATGAGGCCGGCCTGGCCAACTTCTGGCCCCGTTTTCTGCGCCGTTACCTGCCCGCCGACTGGGCGCAGGGGTTTGCCCGCAATCCACGTTATATCTACAGCCGGCAGGGTGAAAGCGGCGAGGTCGAGGTGCGGGAGTTAGCCGGCTTGTTTGAGGCATGACCTGAATCCAGGAGATACGATGACCAACTTGATGATTGCCTCGACGATCCTGATCAGCCTGGCGTTGGTCTTTTATTCCATCGGTGTATGGAGCGAACGGCTGGCGGGGCGGCTGAAGGCCTGGCATTTGATCTTTTTCTGGGGCGGTCTGGTCTTCGATACCACGGGAACGGGGATCATGATGGACATGGCCGGCGGCCTCACCTTTGACCTTCACGGCGTGACCGGTGTGTTGGCCATCCTGTTGATGATCCTTCACGCCATCTGGGCCAGCGCGGTCCTGGTTCGCAGAGACGAGCGGGCCATCCTCAACTTTCACAAGTTCAGCCTCGTGGTATGGGCCATCTGGCTGATCCCCTACTTCAGCGGGGTGATCTTGCCCATGAGGTGAGGTGCGTCCCAAATTCTTGGCAGACCCTACGGGTTTTCTGAAACCCGTAGGGTCTTGGACCTGAAATTTGGGACAGACCCCATGAGGTGAGTGATGTTGGTATTGTAAACAGAAATGGTATAATAGGTTGTATGGCTGAACAGACGATACTGCGGACACGCCGCCCTGAGTTGGTGGCAAAGAGCGACCAAGGCCGCTATTCGGAAGGCGTCCACTACGCTTCGGTGGCGCGGCAGTTGCTGAACTATCACGCCGGGGTGGCGCAAAAGCTGTTCATTCCAACTCACAAAGGCCAGGGGCTTCCAGCCTCGGAAATCGCCTCGCTTCCAACTCGCTCCGGCAGCATGAAGAACCCGAGCTACGCAGCCCTGACCCCTCAAAGCTTCACCGACTTCGACTGGCTGGCTGTCCTGGATTCAACGGCATACAACCGCGGTGGGCCGCCGCTGCAACAGCAGGACGCCAGCACCAAGTAGGGGTCACCTCACGAAACGGAAATTTTTGTACGTTAAACGGAGTCATCGAGAAGGCTTCAGTCCTCATCGATGGTTTGGACGACCTGTTGAGCGCAGAGGGGCTTGATCCCGCCCAAGTTGGTCAGGGATGATGAGCGTTGAAGCGGTCCTTCTGGGTACCGCTCAAGATGGGGGTGTACCCCAGGCTGGGTGTCATTGTGCCCTGTGTACTCGGGCGCGTACCCACCCAACGCGGCGTCAATGGGTGGCGTGTTTGGGGCTGGTGGATCGTGCTGCCTGCCAGAGCTGGTTGATCGACGCCACCCCCGACCTGCCAGAGCCGCTTAGTGCTTTGCACATTCTGGCTCCAGATTGTCCCTTGGCCGGAATTGCCTTGACTCACGCGCATGTAGGACACTATGCCGGCCTGATCCATCTCAACCCAGCAACCCGCTGCATGGACCTGGTCCAGAGCGGAATTGGCTGGCGGCCCAGGGTATTGGTGTCGGGGTCTTGGGCGCTCGATGGAGCCTGGATTGACGATGGACAGAGGAGGATTGCTCATGCGGCAGAGGGACAACACATTACTCGCTACCGGCTGACAAGACCATGGTGCGTGGTGGCTCAGGTATGCGGAGCGTTGCGATACTGGTACTCATCTCGATTTACGGCGGCCTGGCTCTTTTGGGGACGCCTCTTTCGATGTGGCTGCTGTTGAACGCTCAGACCTGGACAGGGAGAGGTCTGGCGATTGCGGGCATCATCATGATTATCTTGCCTGCCACGCTTTTTCTCTGGCACCGGGGGCAAAGCGACCGCAGCTTCTGGGGTTGGAGTAGCGTGGCCCTGGGCTTAATCCTGGCCGGAGTCCTGGGGGGCATTTTGTTAAGCATGCCGACCGGGTATCCGCCACCCGACTCTCCGGTGCGGCATCGCTTTACCAGAGGCGGTAGCTTTCAGTCGTACAGGTTGACCAACATCGTCCCCGAGATTGAACAAATCAACCTCGGTTTCCTGATCATGCCCTACCTGGACCCAATCCTTACCCGCGATCAAGCCCGCCGGGTATCTGTCTTCACCCTGGACTTGTACCGAGACATGGAACGCGACCCGGATTTTCACCAGCTTGGTTCCGCGATGGGCTGGGCCTATGCCGAACTACTGGGTCAGCCCTTCGATGTGGGACATTACTACCTCTACGTTCCCCGAAATCGAGGGAGTGGCCCATCCCCGGCGATTGTGTTTTTGCACGGCAGCGCCGGGAATTTCAAGGCCTACACATGGGTCTGGTCCAGGCTGGCCGAGGAGCAGGGCATGGTCGTCATCGCCCCCAGCTATGGCTTTGGCAACTGGGATCGCGCTGGCGTGGTTGCGGTTTTGAGAGCGCTTGACGACGCGGCAACAGTGGTGGACATCGATCAGGATCAGGTTTATTTGGCCGGCCTGTCTAATGGTGGTTTGGCCGTCTCTCAATTGGCCGAGATGGCGCCTGGGCGGTTTCGTGGCCTGGTTTTCATCTCGCCGGTGATGGCGACGGAAATTGTAGATGGAAGCACGTTCCGCGACGCCTGGCGAGGCCGTCCAATGCTGCTGGTGACAGGCGAAGCGGACCAGCGCATTCCGGTCAGTTACGTCAGACAGAGGGCCATGAGTTTGAAGGCTAGCGGGGTGCAGGTCACGGAGGTCACCTATCCCGGCGAGGATCATTTCTTGTTTTTCTCGCAGCCGGAAAAGGTTTTGGGTGATATCTCCAATTGGCTGTTGAAGATTGGAGTGGGGAAGGACTGGACTGGCTTCCGGTGGAACTCGGATGACGCCCTATGCACTGAATAACTGCCCGCCTGCGGTTGATCGTCAAATCGAGGCGTTCGTCCTGCAGTTGTGGGATATTCTGGATGTCGATTTGCGCGGCGTGTATCTCCACGGGTCTCTGGCGCTGGGCTGCTTTAACCCGGCCAAAAGCGACGTTGACTTGCTGGTGATTACCCACCAACCGCTGTCCGTGGATACCAGGCGGCTCTTCGCGGAAGAGATCCTGCGACGCTCAAACGACCCTCGACCTCTTGAAATAAGCTGTCTGCATTCGCGCCAGTTGAGGCCCTGGCGTTATCCAACCCCTTACGACTTTCATTTCAGCGAAGAGTGGCGGGCCAGAATTCAGGATGACCTTCAAAGCGGTGGCTGGAAACGCTGGAACGATGAGGAGAAGTTCGACCGCGACCTGGTCGCCCACTTCACCGTCACCCGGCAGCGAGGCATTCGGCTTTGGGGAGAACCTATCTCGAGCGTGATCCCGGTGGTGCCCGCGGAGGACTACAGGGATTCTCTATTGTCCGATCTGGCCTGGGCGCGCGACAGGGCCGTGGAGTTGCCTGTCTACGGCATCCTGAATCACTGTCGTGTCTACGCCTACATGGCTGAAGGCCATATCTATTCCAAGCGAGAGGGAGCTCACTGGGCGCTGGAGAGATTACCGGCCGAGTTTCACGCCTTGATATCCGGTGCCCTCGGGGCATACCAGGGAGATGATGATCCGGCGTTCGATGAAGCGACCGTGCTGGCCTTTATGGGCTTCGTGGCAGACAGGATTGCTCGACCGGCCTGCTCCGACCCTCCAAATGACAGCATCGGTGTCTGAGGGTGAATTCGAATGTCAGGCGTACCAACCGCAAGGACCGTGCATGCAGCCTGATCGAAAAGGCGTTTTGCCTATCCGTTTATTCGCTCTCGTCTGCTTACTGGTCATCGCCGACCAGATTTCGAAGGCAGTTGTTCGAGCCATTTTGCCCCCGGGTGGTAGTGTCCCGCTGATCGATGGTCTACTGCGAATCACCTTCGTCCCGAACTTCGCAGGTTTCTCTTGGTGGGTACCCCCGCTACCGGCAT
>JAHELX010000511.1 GCA_024643945.1 Anaerolineales bacterium | reverse complement strand
GACCCACATCCTGAAGACGGTCCAAGAATACGTGTCTTCGGAGTGATCTGCTTTCTCTTCAACAATGACCAGCCCCTGCCGGAAGTCGGCAGGGGCCTCGTCATGTCCAGTTTACCTCCTGGGTAACGCTGTTGAGTCTGATTCTCAGTAGTTTCTCATGATCACTGGCAAGTAAATGAATTTTTCATTCAGCGGGCCAAATCGATTCACAATCACCTGGGCACCATCGGTGGCGGTAGCAACATTGACGCCCAGCCGGTCAGTGCCCCATACGCGGGCAACGTTGACGGTGGTGGTGGCAATCCAGCGCGTGAGGACATGCGTATAACTCGCACCGGGTGCCAGGGATAGGCCACTGGTGATAAGTTCCACGTACACCGTGTCACTGGCATACAATGTGTCGGTGACCACCCCCTCTTCCATCCAATCGTGGCTGGTATTCGCCAGGTGATAGGTATAGGTGACGACCTGGCCGGCCAAAATCCAGTCAGGCTGGACCGACACATCCAACGCAAGAGAAAGGCCCGGGCTCTCGATAAAATCGAAGTAAGCGTCGTCTGTGGCCGACACAGAGCCCGGAAAACCAGCCGCCTGGGCAGTAGCTGTCGCCACGTTGTGCGTGTCTTGGAAAAGCTGTTTGGAGCGCGTGAAGAGTTGGGTCCCCCCCGGCGGCAGGTCAGGGACTCCTCCAACAAAGCCAAGTTTGTCATCCGAAACCTGCACGGCTGTTAGCGCCACGTCGCCGGTATTGGTGACTTGGAAGCGATATTGTGTCCAGGCTTCACCCTCGACGCTTGCGTTGGGCTCTGCCCACTTGTTCAGTGTAAGACCTGGCACCAGGCCGGTGACCTGGTCGGTCGTCGGCGCAGGTTGCGGTGGGTCAGGCTGCTGATCGCTGGCGACGTGCGCCTGGTTGGTGATGGTATCGCCACCGGTGCCAGGGTCAACTGCTACCTCGAAAGTGAGGGTAAGAGCCTGTCCCGGCCCTAACTGATCGATCTGAGCGATCACCTCATTACCGGAGAGAGTCATGTCGCCGTTACTCTGCGCACTGCCGACGACGAAGGTAGTGGAGGCAGGTATGCTATCGGCGATGATGACATTGGTTTGGGTCGGCCCGCTCCCCACATTCACTACGGTCACGGTGTAAATCAGCGTGTCTTGAGGGTACAAAGGCGGCCCCGTTGCATCCTGCGACACTTTGTTGGCCGAGAGCCCGGTCGTAATAATAGTCGTCAGCCAGGTATCGGTTGCAAGCAACTTACCGGCTATTGGGGCCATGCAGGTCCCTTCTACCAACCTGGCGACTCCGGCCCCATTCCATAATGGCGTGCCGTCAGATGCACTTTCCTGAATCCGGGCCGTCAGTGTGCGGCTGAGCACGCTGCCAGCAGCAACCGTGTCCAAGTCCCACACCCACACCTCTGTGTCGCTGATCACCGCCGGCCTTCCGCCATGCGAGGCACTAATGACTGTTGCCTCCGGACCCGGCAGATCACCCAGGCAGACATTGGAGATAGCCATGGGGCCCGGATTGGTCAGCCAAAGTGTGTAAGTGATTGTCTGTCCGGGATAGGCATAAGCCGGCCCTTGCTTGTCAAGGAAAAACCCTCCCACTGCAACGGTGGGGTTGGTGAACGGAATGAAGGTGGCGAGATTGGACAGCGTCGTAACGGTGATACCTGACCCGGGCGCGTTCACCGCACCACTGGTCCCCGGTTCCCAATCAATATGCACCGGCAGGGTGTAAACCGTCTCCTCTGCGATGCAGACCGAATCGAACGTGGTGCGGGTGACAATGGTCTGGCCATCTGACGGTGTGTAACTCCAGTCGGGTGACAGCTTATCGGTGATTAAAGACACACCAGGCGGTAGAATATCGTAGATGAGGATGGACCTGGCTGCCCTACCGCGCAAGTCATGGGCAATGTCCTGGTAGATTTGTTGGAGTGCTTGACTGTCTGGCGCGAAGTAATACCGTCCACATCCAATATTGGCGATGGCCATCAACGTAGAAGCGTCCGCATCTTCGCCAAAGCCGATGGTGTATATGATTATGTCGTCGGCAGCAGCCGATTGAGCAGCGGGCAAGACAGTACCCAGCGTACTGGGTGGGACTTGCTGCCCGTCACTCATCACGACCATTGCCCGCCTTGAACCGCTGAGAGCATGACCTGAGGAGATCAGCTCATTGTGAGCAGTACTAATGCCCCGATCGATGCGAGTATTGCCGCCAGCCACCAGCGCATCGAGGGCATTATGAATCGCAGGTCGGTTCGAGGTGAGCGATTGCGCTACCCACGAGTTGTGGTTGAAGGGTACCACTGCCACCTGATCAGTATCCGAGATGGCATCGACGAAGAGCTTCGAGGCATAGGTAGCTGCTGGCAGACGATGCTCAGGCACGTATAAGGCCACCGCGTATGTCGCTGGCCCGGCCGCCCGCAAGACTTCTACCGTCCAGGTACCGGTAGCCACTGGAGAGACCTGCAAATCGTAATCCACTGTGTCCGTGTAGTAGGTCATCGGCGGTACATGCCGCACAAAGCGAACCGGATGCGTGGCAGTGACCCGCATCGAATCGGCGATAGGATATTCAATCGTGAAGGTGTAGGCTGGCTCCCAGGCATCCTCACTGACAAAGGTTCCGGTAACCAGCCTGGAGGTGGTAGCCCAAGCCATGCTGCCCGACACGTCAACGACCAATGCCACGTCGAGGGGATTAGGAATTAGTCGAACATCGCTCACGCCCGACAGCGTGAATGAGATAACCGCCGCCTCACCGCTAATCAAAAGCGGCGGATCAATCGTCTTGGTCACCACTACTTGCGGATCGGAGTCAGCGCGCGCTATTGGAATCATGGCCAGCCGGCTCATCAGCGCCAACAAGAGTGTCGTTGCCAGCACAGCCAGCCAAATAGCAAAAGCCGCCCGTAACCAGCGACGCGCGCTGATCACTGGACGGCGGTTATGAGAAGCGATAAAAGAAGTAGTCGGAAGTTTCATCATGCCGACAGCCTTTGATGGCAGAAAGATGTCATCAAGGAAATGAAATATCATATCTATCATAATTAAACCCTAAAATGACAAGAAATGTAATGGTAATAGAGTACTATGCCTTGCTACTCATTGACCCAAACAGGACACACGTGCATAAGAAAGAAGTCAGAAAGTGCTTTGAACATGATCTCTTCGTTTGGGGACCTCACATTGCGCCTGGTATCGTTTGTGGTACAATACACTTCTCACTACGAGATAGAATATCTCCAACTTTACTGATCTGCTAGAAAGGTTCGACTAATGAAACCACGTTTTATGATGCTGGCTGCCGCCGGGCTTGTGCTGTTGCTGGCAGCCTGCGGGCCAGCAACGCCGCTGCCAGAAGCAACGGCGATCGATACGCCGACAGCAGCGGCTTCCCCCACGGCCATGGACTTGGCAACGCCTACGTCTGTCGCCGAGGCCACAGAGGCTGTTCCTGAGCCAACGGCTGCCTTCCCCACGCCCAACCCCAATCCCGAATGCGTCGCGGCTCCCATCCCTGAAGATCCCAATATTCCCCCGGCGACCGCCGACGACTGGTCACAAGGGCCAGATGACGCACAGGTCACCTTGATAGAATACGGCGACTTCCAGTGACCAGGCTGTGCAGGGATGGTTGCCCTGCTCGAGCGTCTGGTAGACGCTTACGATGGTCAACTGCGGGTCGTCTATCGTCACTTCCCTCTCATCTCTATCCACGACAAAGCCCTGATCACGGCCGAAGCAGCCGAAGCGGCTGGAGCCCAGGGTGCCTTTTGGGAAATGCATGACCTGCTCTTTGAACGGCAACAGGAATGGGCTTCACGATCGGCAGAAGAGATGCCGGCTGTACTCTCTGGTTACGCCAAAGAATTGGGCCTGGATACTAAAGCTTTTGACCAGGCACTCGCCGATGGTACGTATACCGACAAAGTGATGGCCGCGTATAACTCCGCGTCTGGCGCAGGCCTGTCGGGAACCCCCAGCTTTGTAGCCAGCGGCGTTCACTATCCGTCGCAGCAATGGGGCCTCTCCTACGAAGGACTCGACGCCTTTCTGCGGGTGATCGCAATGAAGCAACGTCAGTTCGACGCTCCCCCCCCGATGGTTACCGAAAAGGGCAAGCAGTATCAGGCCACCATTAAAACCGAAAAAGGAGACATCGTAGTTGAGCTCTTTGCCGACCGGACTCCCGTCACCGCCAATAGCTTTGTGTATCTGGCGCAACAAGGATGGTATGACGACACCATCTTCCACCGAGTCATTCCTGGCTTTGTAGCGCAGACGGGTGATCCTAGCGCCACCGGCATCGGTTGGCCTGGCTACCGCTGCTCCGATGAGCTGAACCCTGACCTTACCTTTGATGGGCCAGGCGTGCTAGGTATGGCCAATAGCGGCCCTGACACCGACGGCAGCCAGTTCTTTATCACTATGTCAGCTCAGCCCGATCTCAACGGGAAGCACACTGTTTTTGGCCGAGTCATCTCTGGCATGGACGTAGTAGAGTCCCTGGCCGCTCGCGACCCGCAGCAGGTCGCCCCGGATCAGCCGGGTGATCGCATCTTGAGCATTGCTATCCAGGAGAAGTGATAGATTAGTTAAGTGGTAGATGAGCGCGAATACCTGGAGCGAGAAGACGGTCTAGAGGAAATAACACCTGTTACGTGAGGAGAAGAATATGCGATTACTCCGCGCTCGCTGCCGGCAGGACATATAGTGCCCCATCAAAGTGATTTTGTTAAGTTAGATTCAGCCTCATGGGCGTAACCTGTATCATATCATAACCCCTGTGATGGGGTACTAATGGAACAAAGGAGGCACGCGAAACATACAGATGAAGAACCTGCTCGTGACTGGTGGTGCCGGCTTTATTGGCTCTAACTTCGTCCACTATATCCTGGAGACTTACCCTGACTATCGGGTGG
>JAHELX010000510.1 GCA_024643945.1 Anaerolineales bacterium | reverse complement strand
CGTAGAGGAGCGCCAGAGATTGGCCCGGGAACTGCACGACGCGGTGACCCAGACTCTCTTCTCGGCCAGCCTCATCGCCGAAGTGCTGCCCCGCCTATGGGAGCGTAACGAGGAGCAGGGGCGGAAGCGTCTGGACGAGCTACGCCAGTTGACGCGGGGCGCCCTGGCCGAGATGCGTACCTTGCTGCTAGAATTACGTCCGGCAACTCTGGTCGATGCAGAGTTGGGCGACCTGTTGCGCCAACTGGCTGAGTCCATCACCGGCCGGGCGCGGGTGCCGGTGACATTGGAAGTAGAAGGCAAGTGTGTCTTGCCGCCTGAGGTAAAAGTTGCTCTGTATCGTATCGCTCAGGAGGCGCTGAATAACATAGCCAAGCACGCCGGTGCCAGCCAGGCGACGGTCAGCGTGCACGGCGAGCCGCAGAGAGTAAAATTGCGCATCAGTGACGATGGGCGCGGTTTCGATCCAAGTTATGTCCCGCCTGATCACCTGGGATTGGGCATCATGCGTGAGCGGGCCGAAGCCGTCGGTGCCACATTGCGGATCGAAAGCCAGCCCGGCCAGGGTACGCAGGTCGAGGTGGTCTGGACAGAGACCCAGAAGTAGACGAAGGACGAGGGACGGAGGACGAATGCTCAGCCTCCCGGAGCAAAGCCCCCCCACGGGGCAGGTTTGGCCGGTTTATAGACGCAAAACCCCGTGGAGGGGGCCTTGCTCCGGGAGGCTTTAAGGAAGAGCCTATGGCCGAGTCAAATCCCATTCGTGTTTTGCTCGTAGATGACCACGCCGTAGTGCGCAGTGGCCTGTCGGCCTTTCTGCTGGCTTTCGACGACCTGGAATTGGTCGGAGAGGCAGGCAGCGGCGAGGAAGCTCTGCGTCTATGCGAACAAGTTCAGCCTGACCTGGTGTTGATGGACCTGGTCATGCCCGGTATGGGAGGCGCGGCGGCTACCCGGGCCATCCGGGAGCGCCACCCCCAGATTCAGGTCATTGCCTTGACCAGCTTCAAGGAGAAAGAGTTAGTACAGGCAGCCCTGGATGCCGGGGCTATCGGCTACCTGCTGAAGAACGTCTCGACTGACGAACTAGCCGACGCCATTCGGGCAGCCTATGCGGGTCGCCCCACCCTGTCGCCCGAGGCAGCCCAGGCTCTGGTCCAGGCCGAGAAATTGGAACGTTTGGCGCGCGCAATTATTGATGCGCCGCCTGACGCGTCCACTTTGCCCGAACTGTTACGAGAACACGTTCCCGGTATGTTCTCACACAGCCGGATAGAAATCCGGATCTATCCTGATCAGCATCTCTTACGCTATCCTGCTGATGCGCCGCCGGTGCCGGATACGATCTGGGAATGGCTGCGCACAACGTCTGAGGCACATTACTTCTTGCCTGGGGCGGTACTGCCCTGGGGAGATGTGCAGCCAATGGGCAATTCTCTGGTGATAGCACCCATCGTTGGCGTCGAAAGTAGGGACCCAATAGGTGGTATCTATATATTACAGCACCAGGACCCTGAGGCTGTCGCCAATTTACTACCAGCAGTCCAGTCTGTGGCGGCACAGATTTCCTCGGCACTGCACAGTGCCGAAGTCTACGCCAAAACCTTAGCTCAAGAGAGAGTCACGCGAGAGTTGGCGCTGGCTGCGCAAATGCAGACAAGCCTTTTGCCCAAGACTCTGCCAGATGTCCCTGGCTGGCAACTGGCAGCCAGGTTAGATCCAGCCAGAGAGACATCGGGCGACTTCTACGATTTTATCCCCTTCCCTGACGGACGATTAGGGATACTGGTCGCGGACGCAGCCGACAAGGGGATGGGAGCAGCCTTGTATATGACCTTGAGTCGTACGCTCATCCGCACCTATGCTGCCGAATACGATACCCGGCCTGATCTGGTGCTGTCTGCCACCAATCGCCGTATTTTGATGGATACGCGGGCTGAAATGTTCGTCACCGTCTTTTATGGTATCCTGGATCCGGTCGCCGGAAGGTTGGCATATTGCAACGCGGGGCATAACCCTCCGTTTTTGCTTAACGCCGAAAACAGGGGCCCGGTTCAAGCGCTGAGCAGAACCGGGCTGCCATTGGGTGTATTCGAAGATACGGCCTGGACACAGGACGCCGTTCAAATTGCCCCAGGGGATGTGCTCTTGCTTTATACGGACGGCATCACCGAAGCACAAGATCGACAGGGAGCGTTTTTCGGCGAGAAGCGGCTGCTGGAGGTCGCGCAAGCTACCCTGGGGCGTTCAGCTCAAGATATACAGGATGCGCTGATCACGCAAGTGCGCGAATTTTCAGGCGACGCGCCTCAGTCTGATGACATCACCTTAATGGTCGTGGTTAGGAACTGATGCCATGCCGTTTGCCCGTCTCAACAAATGTCTTAAGCCGAGTGCCGATGAGGTCCTGCCACCCCTGACCATAATTCTCCTCCGTCTCTTTGGTCACCTCGCCTACGGCCTGGTGTGACAGTCGCAGGATGGTCGCATCCCCTTTTGGTTCGAGCTCAAATGAGACAACGGCCTGGACCGCCCCCCGCATGCCGATGGGACCGGTTAGCTCAAGTCGCTCCCCCCATTTGATGCCTGTCACTGTGGCCCACAGCACGCCCTCATTCTCACCCCATACCTCGTAGAAACGTCCGCCCAGCTCTGGTTCGAGGACGATATCTTGCGCTGCCTCGGACACCAGGTAAGGAGCCCCCCACCAGGCTGAGATTTCCTTCGTCAACGCATCGAATACACGTCGCGGCGACGCCTCGATGGTCACTTCCTGTTCGATATGAATAGCATCTAACATGATCAACCTTTCTCCTTTCGACTTTTCTACAAATCGCTTGAGTTGCAGCAGCGAGGCCGCCCAATGAGCTTCATAAGGCCGCAGCCAACGTTCGTAGATCTGCTGCAGTGGGACAGCATTGAGATAGTTCCAGCGTTCGCGCCCACGGCGCCGGACAAGGACGAGTGAGGCATTCTCCAATACAGTGAGATGCTTCATCACCGCAAAACGTGAGACCTCGAAGGCATCACACAGCTCGCCTGTGGTGCGGGGGCGCTCTTTCAACAGATCCAGGATCCTTCTCCGGGTTGGATCGGAAAGCGCTTTCCATACAAGAGTGAGATCGTCGGTATCCATATGTGACCATATAGTAACATATTTTGGAGATTTTGTCAAGAAGCAATTTTTGGTGAGTCTTTGCCCTGGTCACCTGACCAGGGCAAAGACTCACCATGTGTCCAGCCTCTAAACTCCCCAGATGCCCGATGTGTCTGGGGAGGTTCTGATTTACACTGAATACCGAGAGAGAGAAAAAGGAGATTTAAAAGATGCAAGTAGCCTTCGATGTTCGAAGAGTAATGCTCCACCTGCTGTTAACGCTGCTACTGTTGATCCTGGTGGTAGTGGCGGGGATGATATTTGCTCCCAGCGCGGCCGCCCAGGGTGGTGATCACCCCAGCCCAAACAGCACCATTGTCTTCCAGACGGTCAGCGGCGGTCCCATCTACGTCGTCAATTCCAGTGGCAATAACCTGCGCTATCTGACAACGGGTATCGATCCCGCCCTATCGCCTGATGGCCAATGGGTCGCCTTCACCCGCTGGGATGATACTCAGCACGGGGCCTTCGGTAGTTTATGGGTGATCAATGTAGATGGCACGGGCGAGCGGGTCATTGTAGGCGACGTACGCCAACCCAAAGCGCCGGTCTGGTCGCCCGATGGCACGCACCTTGCCATCAGCGTGCAGCACGGCGGCCGGTTGCAATCTGAACAAAAGTGTAGTCGTTCGCTGCCGACTGACCCAGTTGTCGATAGGGAGGACATTCAAGTAGTTGTCGAATTTGACGAGGGTGATGCCGAAGTCAAATACTGCTACACACTATTACCCCATCCCTTCTGGGGTTTGCGGATGGTGGACGTGGTAACAGGTGCGTTTGAAGACCTGCCTGGTGATCTTTTCTCATATGCGCCTACCTGGGACCCAGCCAATGACTGGCGACTGGTCTACGACGGCGACATGGGGCTGGTCAACCTGGATCTCAACCAGGGAACCACCTGGGCCTTGACAGATGACGTGCGCGACCACTCGCCGGCCTTCTCACCCAATGGGCGCAAGATCGCCGTCAGTTACCGGCAGCACGATCACTGGGAAATCCACGTGATCAATGCCGATGGGAGCGGGCGTGTCCGGCTGACTCAAACGCCCTTGCGCGTCATCGTGGAGCAGCAGATCAATGGAGAAACGCCTCGATCATGGAACAATGTGGCCCCGGCCTGGTCCCCTGATGGCTCGCAAATCGCCTTTCTGAGCGACCGGACCGGCCGCTGGGAGATCTGGGTGGCATCCGCCGACGGGAGCAATCAGCGCCCATTGTTCCCAGCCGAAACATTGGATGGGCTGACATTGCAGTATAACAACGTGGACGAACGTATGCTCTCGTGGCGGTGAGATCCATAGACTTCGAGGCGGTTCCTGGCTGAAGATCGACGGACTCCCCAGACACGTCGCGCGTCTGGGGAGCTTTTTGTTTCACACGCACCCTGACGGTCAGCGATTCTGGCATTTATCGCGGAGTGCGCTAAAATAGAGCTGAAGGGAAATCTGCAAATCAAGGAAAGTGGTAAGGAATTCAAAATGGCAGTCGGTATTGAACAGCGGGAACGAAAAGGCATCTTGATGGTCAACCTGGGATTGGGGGCCAATATTCTTTTGGCCGGGCTGAAAACCAGTATTGGCATCTTGGGGCATAGTCCTGCCTTGCTGGCCGACGGCATCAACTCTACCTCGGATGTGGCTTACTACGTCGTGGTCAGCGTATTCATGCGCATGGCCGGCAAGCCGCCGGATGAGGAGCATCCCTATGGTCACCGCCAACTGGAAAGCATCGCTGCCCTGGTTGTCGGCGCGTTTGTGATAACGACCGCAATTGCCATCTTCTGGGATGCAGC
>JAHELX010000509.1 GCA_024643945.1 Anaerolineales bacterium | reverse complement strand
AGAAGTCTCTCGCTTTGGGGCAACAGCTCTTCAGCCTGGCTAAGCGCACTCAGGATCCACTGCAAGTCGCGCTGGCGCATTGGACCCTGGGTGCCAGCCGGTTCTTTCTGGGGGAATTCACCCAGGCGCGGGATCACCTGGAGCAGGCGATCGCTTTTTACGATCCCCAACAGCACTGGCCCCTGACATTTCTCACCGGCGTGGATATGGGTGTCACCTGTCTGGCATGGGCAGCCTGGGTGCTGTGGGTTTTGGGTTATCCAGATCAGGCCCTGAAGCGCAGCCGGGAGGCGCTGGTGCTGGCGCAAGAGCTGGACCACCCTCTGACCCTGAGTTTTGCTCTGGCGGTTGGCGGCTCAAGTTTCCATCTACTCCGCCGCGAGAGCCAGGCAGCCCAAGAGCAAGCAGAGGACCTGATGCGCCTCGCGACCCAGAAGGACCTGGCGTTATTCCAGGCATGGGGGGCAATTCTCCTGGGCCGCGGGCAGGTTGAACAGGGGCGAGTCGAAGAGGGGATGGCGCACATGCACCAGGGCCTGGCTGCCTGGCAAGCTACGGGCACCCAGGCTGGCCGCCCCCATCACCTGCTACTACTGGCCGAGGCGTACAGGAATGCGCATGATATGCGTGGTAAGGACGGGCAAGCCGAGCTGGGGCTGAAGGTCCTGGACGAGGCCCTGGCCCTGGTAGAGGAAACCGGCGGACGCTACTTCGAAGCAGAAATTTACCGGCTCAAGGGGGAGCTGCTGCTGGCGCAGGCTGGGGAGGCAGGGTTACTTGTTCGATACAACAAGCCAGCCAACTCTGATGGCCGGTCCAGGGAGAACCCGGCCTTCATAGCCGAGGCCGCGGCATATTATTGTCGGGCTATCGAGGTGGCCCGCCGGCAACAGGCGAAATCGTGGGAGCTGCGGGCGACAACGAGCCTGGCTCGGCTGTTGCAGCGGCAGGGCAGACAGGCGGAAGCCCGGCATCTGTTGGCTGAGATTTACGGCTGGTTCAGCGAGGGATGGGATACACCCGACTTGCAGGAAGCCAGGGAATTGCTCGAAGAACTCGCGGACATGTGATTAGAGCGCGAACCGATCAAGCATTGGGTTCAAGGGTTTCTTTACAATGGGGGACAGGCCCTCAAGACCAGTAGGCATCCACACAAAGCCCGGTGCGCCCTCTGACTTCCTCGGCCAGGCGCTGCAGCGTCGAAGGCGGCACCCGCTCCACGCCGGCTTCAGGCACCGGCCGGTCGGTGCTGTAAATTTGCACCCGGGTCGGGCTGATATCAGCCAGCGCAGCCAGCCAGGCTTCGAAGGCCTCGCTTTGCACGTTACTGACCGCGCCATCTACCAACACGCTCTGGATGATGAGGCCGGGCACAGCTTTCAATCCTTCCAGGATGCGCTCCAGCTTCACCGCTGACACCGGCCGGTTCAGGCGGGCGAATGTCTCCGGATCGCCCGCGTCCAGCTTCATGATGGGAGCCTCGAAACCGGCCAGGGCTGCCCGGATGTAGGGCAAATGCAGCGTGCTGGAGTTGGAGAGAATGGCCAGTTTCAGCTCGGGCCTGAGTTCATCCCGGAGCCGGCGGACGCCGGAAGCAATCAGGGGAAACTGAGGGTGCAGGGTCGCCTCGCCATTGCCGGAAAAGGTCAGGTAATCGACATCCTGGCAGGTCTGAAGCGCCTCCTGCACCGCCTGAAGGACTTCCTGCACCGCGGGGAAGCAGCTTGCTTCAGGGGAAAGGGTCTTGAGCTGGGTGCAGCCATAGTGGCAGTAGACACAATCGAAAGAGCACAGCTTGTAACTGGTAGGCAGCAGGTTGATGCCCAGGGATCGACCCAGGCGGCGCGAGTTAACCGGGCCGTAGATAATGCCGGCTTGCAAGGGAAGTAATGCCATCTCAACCTCCAGATCCGCATATTCCTCATCTTCCAGGTTCCCACATTCGATCCAGAGAACTCTCCCCAGCTGGGTTAGAAGATGCCCAACGACATAAGCCAGGACGGCCGCGCTAGAGTCCGGTGCCCCATCAAAGTGATTTTGATAAGTTAGATTCGGCCTCATGGGCGTAATCTGTATCATATCATAATCCCTGTGATGGGGTACTAGCCGCTATTAGGTTTTTCCCAGTGGTGTAGAGGGCGAAGGTTGCCATTACGCCTGGCCAGTGCTCACAGACTGGGTAAGGGCGAACCACTAATATAGATGGGGCGGGATGTACACCCCGCCCCTCCAGGTGCCCCGTATGGGGCACAGGTGCCGAGGCCCAGATTTGAACTGGGGACTCCTTGATTTTCAGTCAAGTGCTCTACCAGGCTGAGCTACCTCGGCAAGAATCGATTGCTGCTTTGTTCCCAATATGCGCCTGGCAAGTATAGCACGATGTGGGTTAACAGGCAAATGAAGTGGAAGAATGTATCCAGATTTCTACCCGCACTCTATATCCCGATATATAGCTCTGCGGCTTACACTGTGCTAGAATTAAAAGGATCGAATAGGTACAGTTAGTGAATGATCTTATGTTGAATTCAGTCCAGCATTCATTCAGCACCCGAGTACGCGAGTATCTCAAAAAGGCCATGCAACATTTGCTTGGGCAATGGATATTTGATCTTGGAGCAAGCATCTACAATGCAGTCAATTCCAACCCTATATGGCAGGCTAACTGCGCTCTTCTACTGGAGGGGATGGGATCGCGATCAGCAGGGCTGCTGGTCCTGGATTTGGGTATTGGACCGGGAGTCTCTGCCATGAGCATGGGTGAGCGCAGGCCGAATGACCGGTTTATCGGCCTGGACATCTCAAAGCAGATGTTGGAGCTTGCCGGCGAGAACCGGGCTGAGGCCGGTTGGCGGCCCAATCGTCTATGCCTGGTACGGGGGAACGCTCTCTGCCTGCCGTTTGCCGACAAGACGGTTGACGCGGTTACCGGGCATAGCTTTCTATATTTGTTGCCCGACCAGCATACCGCCTTGATAGAAGCCCACCGGGTGGTCAGATCGGGTGGGTATGCCGCTTTCCTGGAGCCCTACGCCGGCCGTGTGGACTGGTCCTGGCTGGTGCACCAGAAGTCGGGGCGGTTAGTTCTTTCTTTAACGCTGTGGCGTTTCTACAATTGGATCCATGGGCGTTTCTCGGAGACAGCTATCAAAAGAGAATTGGAAAAGGTCGGATTTTCCCGGGTCGAAACGGAGGTCACGCTTGGAGGATTTGGCATCTTCGGGCGAGCTACAAAACCGTAGCGCTTGGGGGACTGTGCGGGATCTATTCGTTCACCTACGCCTACATTTCCAACTCCTATTAGCGCCCATTTTCCTGTGGGGATATTTCCTGGGGGGCAGGCTCCCGGATAAAGACTTCTGGCTTGGGTTTGTGGCGTTCCACGTGTTCCTATATGGTGGAGCAACCGCCTTCAATTCTTACTATGATCGTGACCGGGGGCCTGTAGGCGGGCTGTCCAGGCCACCGCAGGTAGACTCCCAGTTATTGCCTTTTTCGCTGGGTATTCAGATCGTGGGGGGCTTGTTGGCCGCGTTGATCAATTGGCTCTTCCTGGCTATTTATGCTGCCATGTTCTTGCTGGGGATCGCCTATTCCCATCCACGCCTTCGGCTGAAGAAACGGCCGCTGGTCGGCCTGGTAACCGTAGGCTTGGGCCAGGGTGTTCTGGCCTCTTTGGGCGGGTGGGTGTGCGCCCAACCCAACCTGGCCGCATTGAACCGGGTTGACTGGGCCGGCATTCTGGCCGTCACGTTGATCACCATCGGTTTCTATCCCATCACTCAAATCTACCAAATTGAAGAGGACCGTGCGCGGGGGGATACGACGTTCGCTGCCTGGGCGGGAGCGGCTGGAGCCTTCAAGTTCGCTCTCGTCCTCCAGGCCGCGGCCTTGGTGCTATTAGTTGGCCTTATCTATCGACTCATGGGCACGGTTGAGGCGGTCCTGGTGGCCGTGTTATACGGAGCCTTGTTAGGTTACGTCCTGCGCTGGGCGCGGACCTTCCGCGACGAGGAAATTATGGCCAATTTCCGGCGTGTTATGGCGATTAACACCCTGACGTCGGCTGGCTTCGCCCTCCTCATTAGCCTGCACCTGTTTGGGTATGTATGAGCCATCAGTTTGATGCCGCCATCGTCGGCGGCGGGCCGGCCGGCTGCAGCGCAGCGATCACGCTGGCGCAAAGCGGGGCGAAGGTTTTACTGGTCGAAGCGAAAACTTATCCCCACGACAAGTTATGTGGGGAGTTCCTGTCGCCGGAATGTGCCTTCTATCTCGACGAATTGGGCGTCGCTTCCACCCTGCGAGAGCAAGGTCCGGCGGTGATCGAGTCGGTGCGTATCACCGCTGCGAACGGGGCAGCCTGGCAAGCCCGGCTTCCCGGAACGGCCTGGGGACTCAGCCGCAAAATCCTGGATGCGGCCCTGGCCCATCAGGCGCAGGCCGTGGGTGTGACGCTTCGGGAAGGCACTCAAGTAACCCAGATTTCCGGTAATCTAAAGCGGGGCTTTGAACTTGAGACGCGATGCGGGGGGCGAACATGGGGCGTGCAGGCTGGCCTGGTCATCGGAGCCTATGGCAAGCGTGCGAGTCTGGACCGCGTACTGGAGCGTCGCTTTCTCCAAATCGATCAGCCCTATATGGCCCTCAAATCTCATTTCCGGGGACCGCCGCTGGGTCAAGTCATTGAATTACATGGCTTTCCCGGCGGCTACTGCGGCCTGTCCGAGATTGAAGGTGGGATCCACAACGTGTGCTTGTTGGTCCGCCAACCTGTCTTCAAGCAAGGGACGGGAGGGCGCCGCGACCCGATTCCTAGCTTCGTGACCTGGATGCGTAGCCAAAACCCTCACCTGGAAGAATGGTTTCAGCGGGCCGAACGTTTGCCTGAAAGTTGGCTCAGCATCGCTCAAGTGCCTTTCGTGAAAAAACGCCCTCTGTTTAACGACATTTTGATGG
>JAHELX010000508.1 GCA_024643945.1 Anaerolineales bacterium | reverse complement strand
AGTACGCCCGCGACAATACGCTCGAAGAGCAGGCACAGTGGACAGTCGAAGCCTATCAGATGGCCAAACAGTGGGGCTGGGTGGGCACCATGTTCCTGTGGAACCTGGACTACGGCGTCACTGCTGCCGACAAAGAACAGGGCATGTGGGGCCTGGTGCGACCAGGCGGACCTACGCCTGCCTATCACGCTCTGGCAAATATGCCTAAGTAGCGATTAAAGGTGCAACCGGCCCAAATTTGGAATTGCTGGTAATCAGTAAGCACCATTCAACTTCTTGGTGGCACTGCAAAGACATCATGTTTATTTACTTTGATACTATTTCAGTCATCAACCTTTCCAGAAGTATCGAGAGACCATATATCAGCTCGGTCGTAAGATCGAATTTCATAGGCAACATCCAAGATGCGTTCCAACTTTGTATCAGACGTAATGAAACGTATGTCATACTGAACGGCCACGCTCACAATCCATAGGTCATTCTCTTGAATACCTAGCTCCTTCGCGGTGGTTTGATCTCGTAACTCCTCCGGTTGTTTCTTCGTCAGTTTTCCCCTTTTATCCCTGGGTGAATATAACTCAAACAACCTTCCCCTGATCTCGGCATAGACCTGGGCTGTATGCCGATCAATGTCCCATGTCTTGTACTGAAGCATGGCACGTTTTACTGCGTCGTGTCGGTCGCGGTCAACGCCCTGGCTGACCTGTAGGCCGTATAACACCTCGGCAACTGTAATTACACAGACCGAAAAATGGCGTCTTCACCTAGATCAGCCAATTTCTTCCGGACGTACTTATGGTGCGGATGTCCGCCGTCCCAGGCTATGGAAGCAATGGTGGTGTCGAGAAGGTAGACGTCTTGCATGATGGGCAGTGGCTCAGTCTTCCAGGTCCCTGACGACCTCAGAGATAACAGGATCGTTCAGCACCGGTAAACGCTCAAGAGTACGTTGTGCGGTAGAGGTACGGAACTCCTCCGAAATGTACACACGCCAGGGGACTGCCGGGCGGAAATCAGGTGGGTAATAGCGGTCAAATGAGATTGGCCCTGGTCGCTCGTGGCCAGCAAAGTGGTCGAGAATCTCCCGCTCGAAACGGGGAGAGAGATCATAGGCAGCAAGAAGTTCTGCGTCAATCTGCCACAGGATCTCTCGGCAATGATGCTCAAATCTTCTCTCGTCGTATGGCTCTGTAAGCCATTGCTCTCGATAGGAACGGTACTCCTTGACAAGGGAGGCAATACTGTGCATCTGAGCTGCTGTGAACTGGGGCACAGGTATCTGTCTTACCGTCCGCACTTGGTTGTGCCATGATGTCCGATAGCTGCTCACAAAGGTATTTGCGATAGGACCGTTTAGTATAGAGGCGAGAACTTCCACGGGTATGTCCTGCTTCGGCCAAACACCATGAAATTGCTGATAACACACTAATCCCTGGTAGTCAACTGCCCCAACAATGACCCAACCGTAGCGGCTTATGCGTGAGGCGTTTGCAATGACTTTCGGTTTATCCCAAGGTAGCAGATGCGCCTCACGGCGCATAAGATCAGGGTCGAGGTTGAGGTAGGCAAATGAGTGGATATTGTATGGCTCGAATCCTGGCTGTACGTTGACTAAACCTAGCGCAAATCCCGGTTTTGGCGTATCGGATATAAGCCTATCCCTATTCTTTCTCAACGGGACATTGTATTCAATACCTCGATGGACCTCCGCGATTTCTTCAAGGCGTGGCAAATAGCCCAACTCATCCAATATGCGCTGCAACGGACTGTACCAGAAAACGAGACCTGTTTTCTTTTGTAGGTAATCCGATGGGGCTTCTGTCTGCCAGGTTGGGTTCCCTGTGTGAATGAATCGCTGATAGTCCTCTCGTGTAATCAAAGATGTGCGGAGTCCCGAAGGTTTCTCCCGAACTCCATGGGCAATTACCAGGACCGGCTCAGTTTCCGAGTATTGAAAAGTCGTGTCAGGCAAGCCAACCACATCAATCTCCTTGTACTGGGCTGCAAGTCCCTGCCGAGCTTCCCCGTAGCTCCGTCCATTTACGAATACGCGGGGCAGCACAAAGCCGAGCATCTGGGGAGGATGTTGGAGCACCCGGCGCAGGGCCTCGACTGCTTTATTGGCTGCCTGAATAGTGGGGTGCGCCTGCCGGACGTCGGGAGCAAAATCACGAAAAGGGGGGTTACACAAGACAATCTGCGCTTGCTTCAGATAAGTATCAAAATCAGGCGAGGTAAACGCATCCGCGTTCACTATGCGCCATCCGTCAGGGTTGGGATAGTCAGCCAGGCTTAATGAATTGAGAGCTACGTCTCTGGCAAACGAATCTATCTCCATACCTGACAACATGCGAACGAAGTATTCGTGCCGTTGGGCCTGGGAAATGTCCGGTGAGAGTAACATGCGCAGCCGCCCAAGGGAAGCGATCAGGAAAGGAGCATGCCCGGCAAAAGGTTCAAAAACTCGGCGTTGGTCTTGTGGTAGTTCTTCAAAGGGAAGATTTCGCACAACGTATTCGGCGATTTCAGGAGGCGTTGCGTGAACATCGAACTTTCGACGTGTTTCGGGACTGACAAGAGTGTTCTCGTAAACATATGCCAGGGTTTCCACAGATATGTTAGAGAAGTGGAATGCCGTACGTATCCTATCCCAGGCAGTTTCCTGCACTGTTTGGTCTTGCAGTACCTCTTCAGAAAGCATTCTTCGAAAATAAAAAGCCTCTACAGCTTCAATCACCACCTGGGGATCGGGATTGTCCCAGTCTCCCCCCGGATGTCCTCGGTCAGCCAGCAACTTGGCCGCGACCAGCCGAAAGATCAAGCGAAACAAGGCCCGATAGTCCGGGTCTTGTCTATGCCGTGTAACATAGATCTCCCTGCATAGAGCAATAACCTGACGCAGAAGTTCGTCCAACTTTTTTTGTGCTACATCTTCGATTGTTGGAATGAGACCGGCATCGAAGAAATCAAGCTGGGTTGGCGCTCTCTTAAAACCGATGGATTTCGCACGAAGTATCTGCTCGGGACTCCACTCGGCCTGGCGCTCAAGGAAAATAGTGTGTAAATGGGCGGGGTCAATTCGCTCAATCAGTTCAGGCTTTCCACGCGCGACTACTTTCCATCGTTGGACTTCTTGAGTACCAGGATACAACGCAAGGATTTGCGGTGCGCCTAGCGCTTGATAACGTTGAATCGCTTCAGCACCGTCCGAACCATTCCGGTCTAGAACTGCTACACCAAAGCAAGCGCTGCGATAGGATGGCGGCTCTTGTGCAAACGCAGCCAATTCAATATTTCTCTCAGGATAAGATGGAGTCAAGAGATCAGCGAATTTGTAATCCTCTTGCAGCAAATCATCACGGTAGCCAATTGCCCGCAGTCCTGACTTTGTCGTATCAATGAGCCCCCTAGCTGTATACATTGAAGCCATGTTTTCTGTCTCACCATCCCTACTGCTCAACAATGTTCGGGAACTGTACGGAGAAGGTCTCTTCTCTATTGGTGATGAAAGGCATTGCTTGATATTTCCCTGGCGTAAGCCACGACCGTTTCTGTATCATAAGCACTGGAATGGCCCCGGCCTCGATGTCCCTGTCGTACCAGCTTGATACGTCCCTCCTGTCCAAGCTGGCGTACCCTTCGATGCGAACAGCCCAGTATCAAAGCAACTTCCCTTGTGCTCAAATGGTCCTTGAAAGACTCCTGCACGGGTTTCAATTGAAGAGAAAGCGTCCTTTGCAACTCCTCGAGACTTCTCGGTACAGGCTGTTGGAGGGCGTTCAAAGCGGCTTCGAGTGAAGCTAAGCCGCTGATAAGTATCTGGATTTTTTCCTCTGTCAAAGACTCCATATAAGTGGATAGATTATTGCTCTGCATCGGCTTTCCAACAGCATGCATACCATCACTATGTCAAATACAAGTATACAACAATTTCCTTTTTTTGTCAATTTAAAAGGGAAAAAACGGATAAAAAGGAAAGATTTTGCCGACCACCGGCAGCTAATTCCAATAGAACCCGTAATCCGCTGCTTCGACCAGTACTACCGGGCAAAAGCCTCACTGGGCACCTTCGAAGAGTTGCAGCATCTTACGCCCTGTTCCGATGACACCCAACTCCTAATGATGTCTCAAATCGGTGACGGTCCCCCTGTGAGAATTTGCCAAAAGCACTGAACTCTGATATAATTTCGTCAACAGAACATTAGTTCTCGATTGTTAGAGTGCTTGGGCAGCCACTCATCGGAAAGGGTATCCAGCGCGACCATCCCTATGTCTGGAGTGCCGTTCGAGCGTTCTCTATTGGAGGGCCATGAGTAAGGCCTGTCCCCTTCTTGGGGGCCTGTCGCCTTTGGGCTTGAAGGGAAATGAATAACTTTATGTAAACTTTTCCGCAGCGAATTTGATCACCGAAATTCATTAGTCCGACCAAGAAAAGTTTGTATTGTGCTACATTTTCGTGCTACCCCCGCTTCCAGAAGAACATACCATAACAGATTATGCGTGCACACCTTTCCACCAATCGTTGACTTCCCCTGCGTTCGGCGGTACAATGAGTCCGTGTCATCTATCCTCAAAGCAAAAAACGCACCACGCACCACGTTTACGGGCGAGTTGAGAGGAGAGCCTCTATGCCTGACGAGACGAAAACACCACAGGACGATACTCGGCTACCGATCCTGGTGCTCATAGACGGCCACGCCCTGGCCTATCGCGCCTATTTTGCCCTGGCCAACACCAGCTTGCAGACCCGCAGCGGCGAGCCGACGCACGCCGTTTACGGCTTCGCTTTAATGCTGCTGGCCGTGTGGGAAGAACACAAGCCGGACTATCTGGCCGTCGCCTTCGACCTGGGCGACACCTTCCGTCACAAACAGTACGCCGAGTACAAGGCCACCCGTGAGAAGATGCCCGACGATTTGGGCCAGCAAATCAACCGTATCGAGCAAATGGTGCACGCCTTTAAC
>JAHELX010000507.1 GCA_024643945.1 Anaerolineales bacterium | reverse complement strand
AGAAAGAACGCTGATCATGGCTTATACCTTCAGCGGGCTGTGCGCCGGTATGGCGGGACTGCTATTTGTGGCCCGACTCAACGCGGCCGAAGCCGGCCTGGGGGAGAGCTTACTGCTCCCCGTCATCGCTGGCATCGTCCTGGGCGGTACCTCCCTTACCGGGGGCCAGGGCAGCGTGGTGGGAACCCTGATTGGCACGTTGATTATGACCACGGTCGTCAACGGCATGAACCTCTTGGGAATTTCCTCGGTGTGGCAGGCCACCGTCCAGGGCGGAATCATCATCATCGCCGTCCTTCTCGACCAGTGGGGGCGCCGGGCTGTCGCGCGACGGGAGGCAGGATAAGGATAAAGAAAAAGAGGTTAGTGCGAAGGAAAGGAGGTGCCCAGCGGATCAAGGCCTGTCGACTGGCAATTTCATGTGTTGAGACACTGCAGTAACACCACAACATCTGTCCGGAGGAGGACACCAGAAAATGAACAAGGTAGTAGTAACTCGCGTCTTCGCGCTCGTCGTGATCCTATCGATCTTAGGCGTCATGGCCGCCCAGTGTAGCGCACCGGCTACGCCCCAGACCGTCGTACAAACCGTCGAGGTGGAAAAGACTGTTGAGGTCGAGAAGGTCGTCACCGTCGAGGTCGAAAAGGAAGCTGAGGCGCCCCCGGAACCCGTCTACGACTTCGATCCTAGCGTGACACCCAATGAACCTTACAAGATTGCCGTTGTGCTTAAGAACTTCACCAACCCCTTCTGGCTCACTCACCAGAAAGCAGCGGAGCGGGCTGCCCAGGACCTGGGCATCGAAGTCACCGTGTTGGCTCCCAGCAAGCCCGACAACGTAGAAGAGCAGATTCGCATCGTGGAAGACCTGATCCAGAAGGGCGTGGACGGGGTCGTGATCGCACCGGCCAACACGCAGGCCATCGCTACCGCCGTCCAGAAGCTGAATGAAGCCGGTATCCCGGTGGTGTACGACAACACGCGCGGAAGCGGCGGCGACTACGTCGCCTACGTGGGCGCGGACAACATCCTGGTCGGCCAGACGATGGGCCAAGAGATGTGTGCCAGGCTGGAAGGCAAGGGCAAGGTCCTGGTCCTGGAGGGCATGCCCGGCCAGCAGACGGCTGATGACCGCCGCAAGGGCGCCAACCAGGCTTTGGCCGAGTGCCCGGAGCTCACCGTCGTATCCCAGACAGCCCACTGGACCCGGGTCGAGGGTATGCAGGTCACTGAAAACGTGCTCCAGCGCTTCCCCGACCTGAATGGTATCATCGGCATCGGCGGTGAGATGGCCCTGGGCGCGGTCGAAGCCCTATCAGCAGCCGACGTACCCAAGGATGCCGTTCTCATCCAGGCTATGGATGTCTACCCCGACATCGCGGGAGCCATCAAGTCCGGCGAGATTGACTATACCATCTCCCAGGCGCCCGGTAACCAGGCCTACTGGTCGATTGCTCTGATGGTCAAATACCTGAACGGCGAAGATGTTCCCAAGGAAGTCCGCACGCCCGTCGTCGTGGTCACCAAAGACAACGTGGATACCTACGCGGAAGAATGATTAACCAACGGAGGGGAGGCGCAAGCGCACAACTTGCGCCTCCCTGGGACGACTGATGCAGGTACATCAGCACTTATATTTTACAAGATTCCGCCGGCCTTTGCAAGTGCACTTTGTGACACTTTTCGCTTGCACTGACTGCCAGGACCCTTCGTCCGGTAGTGCCATAGAACAAGAGCAGAAGGAGGTAGGACTATGAACAGAGGCAGAGACGAGTTTCGCGTAGGACGTATGAAGGAGCAAATGGAGAAGGCCGGCCTGGACTTTCTGGTTCTGCGGCTGGCAGAAAACGTGTTATACACCACCGGCTATTGGCCTATCTTCGGCGCCTCGGCTGCCATTTTCCCACGTCAAGGCGAGCTCTCGGTATTGTTCGTCGAGGGAGAACAAGAATTTGTCGAGGATACGTGGGCTGAAGACCTCGAGCCTTACAAGTTCTTTACGCTGGAGAGCCTGGCCAGTCCGCAGCGCGACATCAACGCCTGGATTAAACGCAAGTGGAAGGAAAAAGGATACGATACCAAAGCAGCCATCGGCTACGAAGGGGATTTCGAACTGGTCGGCTCCAATAACGTGGCCGCGGAGGCTCGCGTGGTGGCTCCTTCCAGCTTACGCGCGTATCAGGAGACCCTGCCGGACGCCAAATGGGTGGATGCTACCCCGACCATTCGCGCCGCTCGCATCATCAAATCGCCGCTGGAGATCGAGTTGCTGCGCCAGGCATGTGAATTGTGTGGGATTGGCTATGATGCAGCCCGCGAGATTGCGGAGCCGGGTATCAAGGAGTCGGCCCTGTCGGCTGCCGTCGAGGACCGCATCCACAAGGTGGGAGTGGGCTACAAGAGCTTGCGCCGCGCCCGCGGCTTCTGTTTCGCCATGTCCGGGCCGAATTCCTTCTGGTCCCGACGGCCCTTCTGCATCGACAGTGACCGGAACGTCCAGGAAGGTGAGCAGGTGCTGCTTGAACTGGACACGGCGGCCGACGGTTATCACAACGACCTGACGCGCATGGTGGCCATCGGAAAGCCGACGCAGAAAGTCCAGGACGCCTGGAGTATTATCGTCGAAGCCACCGACGCTGTGTTGGAGATTACCAAGCCGGGCACGCCTGTAGCCGAGCTGAACCGAATGGCCATAGACGTAATTACGAAACGTGGCTGGGGCGAACATTTCTATCATCACGTCGGTCATGGTATCGGCCTGCAATTCCATGAGCCGCCCACCCTGCACCCCAAGAGCGAAGAGGTTTTGCAGCCGGGTATGACCATCGCCATTGAACCTGCTGTCTATATCAAGGGTTGGGGCGGCATGCGTATTGAGGAGAACGTGGCCATTACTGAAGACGGCTACGATTTGCTGAGCGATTACACGCGCGAACTGTAACCCCCTGTCTCGGGCAGTTTTATAGATTGCCCGCTCTTTGGGGGGGCTATGGCAAACAGCCCAGGGACAGATTACCACACCGTCCCCTCCTTTCTCGGTTATGGGGGCGACCGGGTCCCGGTCGCCCCTCAGCTTGACAGTCTATGCTTCAAAGGTGCCAGGTTTCGAAAGTGCCTGGCACCTGATCGCCAGAATTGATTTAAGCATACCAGGAGGTTTGACACGATGCCGGTCCGAGTCGTATCACTAAGCCATATTCGCCGCCAGCAATTACCTGGGCGCGAACTGCAGTGGCTGGTAACGCCCGAAACCATCGGCGCCGAGAAGATTTCTATGGCGGTGATGGACTGCCCGCCGGGCTCTACGGTGCGCCCCTTGCACAGTCACAAAGACATAGAAGAGATCCTGTTCATCCTGGAAGGGGAGGGGGAGGCCTGGGTGGACGGCGAGGTGGCTGCCTTCAGCCAGGGGGACGCCGTTTTGTTCCCGGCCAATTCCAAACACATGGTCCGCAACACCGGCAACACCTCTTTGCGCACATGTTCCATCTTCTCCCCGCCCACCAGTCCTGACTCTTACTCGCTCTACGCAGGTGAGGGATGGTAGAACCACTGCCAGATCTCCCTACAGAGGTTATGGCTAAGAAGGTGGGCTGGGATCGTATGGCCATCTTGTTCGCCATCATCGCCGTCCTTCAGTTCGGCACGGCCTACGTCGCCGCCAAGTTTGCGCTCAAGGAATTGCCACCCTTCACCGCGGCTGCGTCGCGCTTCGTGCTGGCCACTATCTTCTTGTGGGGCATCCTGATCCTGAAAGGGGGTCCGCCTAAGCCGCGGCGTGAAGATTGGAGGGCCATCGCGCTGGCAGGCTTGTTTCAAACCACCTTATACTTCGCCCTGCAGTATACCGGCCTGGGATACACGTCGGCGTCCAGTACGGCGCTCATCGTCAACACGCGGCCCATCTTCGTAGCGCTGTTGTCGACCTTTCTATTGGGCGAGGCCCTGGGGTGGCGCAAGGTGAGTGGTATCCTGGTGGCCTTCGCTGGCGTCGCGCTGCTAATCACGGAGGGTTCGCTCAGCGCCCTGAGTCTGTCCAGTACTCATCTCTTCGGCGACTCTCTCATCCTGCTGAATGCCATCAGCGGCGCCATCGGCCTGATCTATAATAAGCAGGTTCTCAAACACCTGCCCGTACTACCTACGGCGGTTTATGCGACCACTATAGGCACCCTGGGTCTGATACCCCTGGCGGGCTACGAGGTCGCCACGCGAGGCTTTGCGCAGGTTAGCCTCACCTCTTGGGGAGCCGTGGTGTACATGTCCATCTTTTGCAGCACCATCCCTTACTTATTCTGGTACACCGCCCTTTCCCGCCTGGAGGCCTCCCAGACGGCCGTCTTCTTGTTCTTTGTGCCCATCATTTCGGTGGTGCTCTCCTTTTTAATCCTGCGAGAGCCGCTTACCATTTACCTGGTGATCGGGGCTGTGCTGGTTTTGTCGGGTGCCTATCTGACCAGCAGAACGAACGGCCCCCTTGTCGCCCGCCGGACCATGCTCAGGAAGATGACTCGATGAACAGAGAACTCAAAGCTGGTACCGGGAAGGGCTGGCAGGAAGGCCCTCTCTTTGCAGTGGCGCTCATCCCCCCAACGCTCTGGGCGACTTCCATCATCGCCGCTAAGGTGGTAGTCGGCAGTCTCCCGCCTCTCACGGCTGCCGCCATCCGCTTCGTTATGGCGGCGGTCATCATGTGGGGACTGCGGGCCACACTGCCCGGGCCATGGCAGCGTCCCCAGGGTCGTGACTGGATCTGGCTGGCACTGACCGGATTCTTTCAGACCTCCCTATATTTTGCCTTTCAGTACGCGGGTGTAGAATACACCTCGGCTGGCAATGCATCCATCATTGTCAATATTCGCCCCATCTTCGTGGCGATATTGGCCCTTTTCTTGTTGAACGAAAGGCTGACCCGCAACACGATGGTCGCCATCCTGCTGGGCTTTGCGGGTGTACTGATCATTACCAGCCAGGGTTCTT
>JAHELX010000506.1 GCA_024643945.1 Anaerolineales bacterium | reverse complement strand
CTTCGACGAGCCCAAATATCCGGAAAAAGAGTGTCGCGAACGTGATATGACCTATGCCAGTCCCTTGTGGGTGAACGTGCGTCTCATCAACAAGGAGACAGGTGAGATTCAAGAGCAGGAAGTCTTTATGGGCGACTTCCCGCTGATGACTGAAAATGGCACTTTCGTCATCAATGGCGCCGAGCGGGTGGTGGTATCGCAGCTCATCCGGTCGCCCGGCGTGTACTTCACGGCCGAAGAAGACCGGGTGACGGGGCGGTCTCTGTGTTTTGCCAAGCTCATCCCCAACCGGGGAGCCTGGCTGGAGTTCGAAACCTCCAAACGAGATGTTGTCTCGGTGAAGGTAGATCGCAAGCGCAAGTTGCCAGTGACGATTCTGTTGCGAGCGGTGGGCTACGGCACTGACGAGGAGCTATTTGACTTATTCCGTGACGTGGACATTATGGCCGATCATTCTTATATCGCGGCCACTCTGGAACGCGATCCCACCAAAACGGTAGATGAAGCGTTGCTGGAGTTTTACAAAAAACTTCGTCCTGGCGATCCGCCGACATTGGACAATGCCAATAACTTTCTTACTTCCCTTCTCTTCTCACCTCGCCGCTATGATCTGGGCAGGGTGGGACGCTACAAGTTGAATCGCCGCCTGGGTCTAGAGGTGCCGATTGATCAGCGGACCCTCACTAAAGAGGACCTGGTGAGGGTGGTGTCCCGTATGATACTGGTCAACAATGGTGTTGATGAGCCGGATGACATTGATCATCTGGGCAACCGGCGGGTGAAGACAGTCGGCGAGTTGATCCAGAATCAACTGCGGGTGGGGCTGCTGCGCATGGAGCGTGTGGTGCGAGAGCGCATGTCTATCCGCGATCCAGAGCAGGTGACGCCTATGTCGCTCATCAATATTCGGCCGGTGGTTGCTGCCACTCGTGAATTCTTCGGCGGCAGCCAGCTTTCGCAGTTTATGGACCAAACTAACCCGTTGGCTGAGTTGACCCATAAACGAACGCTCAGTGCCCTGGGGCCTGGCGGTCTGCGGCGTGAGCGGGCCGGCTTCGATGTGCGTGATGTTCACCATAGCCACTATGGTCGCATCTGTCCCATTGAAACCCCAGAGGGTCCTAACATTGGTCTGATCGGTCGGCTGGCTACCTTTGGTCGCGTCAACGAGTTTGGATTTATCGAGACTCCCTATCGCAAGGTCATCAATCAAATCTCCCGCGAGGACGTGGATGCCTTGGTCGGCAAGACGCTGCGGGCACCGATCACAGATCCTGCCACGGGCGAAGTGATCGCGGAGGCTGATACCGAAATAGACGAAGACTTGGCAATTCGGATCGCGCACTTGCCACTGGAGGATACAGTTAAGATCAGGCCGGTCGTGACCGATGAGATTGTTTATATGTCGGCCGACGAGGAAGATCGCTTCACGATTGCTCAGGCCAACGCCGAGCTAGACGAGAAGCGGCAATTTGTTAACTCGCGTATCAGCGTACGGCGACATCAAACCTTCCTTCTCGAAAATGTCGAGCGTATTGACTACATGGATGTGTCCCCCAAGCAGATTGTGGGCATTAGTGCGGCGCTCATTCCCTTCCTGGAACATGACGACGCCAACCGGGCGCTGATGGGGTCGAATATGCAGCGGCAGGCGGTGCCCCTCATTCGGCCCGAAGCGCCCCTGGTAAGCACGGGCATGGAGTACCAAGCTGCCATTGACTCCGGCCAGGTGGTGACTGCCGAAAAAGCAGGCGAAGTCATCAGGGTTACTGGTCGGGCCGTCACTGTGCGTGAGGAGGATGGTAACGAGCGCGACTATACGCTACGCAAATTCAACCGTTCCAACCAGTCTACCTGTATTGACCAGTGTCCGGTCGTCTGGAAAGGCAACTACGTTCAAAAGGGTGATGTGCTGGCTGATTCAAGCTCTACCGACCATGGCGAGCTGGCCCTGGGACAAAACGTGCTGTGCGCCTTTTTGAGCTGGGAAGGGGGCAACTATGAAGATGCCATCCTAATCAGCGAAGACCTGGTTCGTCGTGATAAGTTTACCTCCATTCATATTGAGAAGTACGAGGTAGAAGCACGGGATACCAAACTTGGTCCTGAAGAGATCACTCGCGATATTCCCAACGTGGGCGAGGACGCGTTGAAGGACCTGGACGAAGGTGGTATTATACGGGTGGGTGCCGAAGTGGGACCGGGCGACATTCTGGTAGGCAAGATCACGCCCAAAGGCGAGACTGAGTTGACACCTGAAGAGAAGCTGCTACGTGCCATTTTTGGCGAAAAAGCACGCGAGGTAAAAGACTCGAGCCTGCGCCTGCCTCATGGCGAAAAGGGTATCGTGGTTGACGTGAGGGAATTTAGTCGTGATGAACACCGGGACCTGCCGGCAGGTGTGGATAAGATGGTGCGCGTCATGGTGGCTCAGCGTCGCAAAATCACCGAGGGTGACAAAATGGCTGGTCGCCATGGCAACAAGGGGGTCATCTCAAGAGTTGTCCCAATTGAGGATATGCCGTTCCTGGAGGATGGCATCCCAATTGAGATTATCTTGAACCCGTTGGGAGTGCCGGCTCGTATGAACATCGGCCAGATTCTTGAGACGCACCTGGGCTGGGCTGCGGCACAGCTAGGCTTTCGGGCCGTCACTTCAGTCTTTGACGGCGCTCACGAAGATGAGATTGCAGCCGAGTTGGCGCGAGCCTGGCTGATCAATCGTGCCTGGGAAATCATCACCGACCGAGCCTGGGGGTGGGCGAAAGAACAGGGTTACACCGAAGAGGAATTGGAAAGCCAGGATGATGTCCGAACCCTCTATCTGGTGGAGTGGTTGGGAGAACTGGAATATGACGAAGAGCGCCTTGCCCTTGACTGGGTCTATGCACGGCGAGCTGTCCTGCGCGAGTGGTTGAGGGAAAGAGGCTACGATCCTGACTTTCTGCTGGCTTTTGAAGGAGGCCGCCGACCCGAGTCGATTGGCGTTCCAGCTCGTGAGGCGGTGCGTATTGCCTGTTTGCATGAATGGCTGTATATGGTCCGTGATCGTTCCAAGAGTTTCGCGGAGCGGCAGTATCGGGGGCTACTCGAAAACATGGACTTGGATAATCTGAGTGACGAAGAGATTGACCAGGTTGCCGTCCAGGTTACCCGTAAGAGCGGCATCCCCTTACCAACGACGGGCAAGGTGGCGCTACGCGATGGAAAGACGGGAGAGCCTTTCGACCGGCCGGTGACGGTGGGAGTCATTAACATGCTCAAACTGGCTCACCTGGTCGAAGATAAGGTTCACGCACGCTCGACTGGCCCCTACTCTTTGGTAACTCAACAACCGCTGGGCGGCAAAGCCCAGTTTGGTGGTCAGCGCTTCGGCGAGATGGAGGTCTGGGCGTTAGAAGCTTACGGTGCTGCTCATACCCTGCAGGAGATGCTCACTGTCAAGAGCGACGACGTGACAGGCCGCGTGAAGACTTACGAAGCCATCGTCAAAGGCGAACCTATTCAGGAGCCGGGCGTGCCTGAGTCCTTCCGGGTACTGGTCAAAGAGCTCCAGTCGTTGGGGTTGTCGGTGGAAGTTATCTCTGATAGCGAAGATCGTGTCCAGTTTGGCAAAGAGGATCAAAAAGAGAAGTTGCCAAGGCTGGGTCTGGGTCTGGGGCTCAAGATCCCTGGCTCTCCGCGTTAAAGTGCCGGGTAGATTTGACAGCCCGTTTTACTTGTGCTACAATCATATTTTGTGGGTTTTACACGGGGAATTTCCTCCGTTAACAGAGGCTGCAAAGAGAAGCAGCTTCCGGCCCACAGAATAGGGGACTCAAAGAGCTAGTAAGCCTTTGGGTTCAACAACTGAAACGAACGAGGCCATCGGGCACCCGTAGACTCTTTCGGGAAAAACGGTGCCGGTGGCCTCGTCCAATGCCTTTTAACACCAATACTTCCGACGTTTCGCCTTCCCTATATAGAGGATTGGTGTCACTAGATTAGCGTTTGGTCGGACTTTTGTCCGTGTTGGGCAGTTTCAATAGAAGACACTAAAGGGAGAAGATCCTTTGCCAACAATCAGTCAACTTGTGCGTAAGGGACGCAAAGCTAAGCGAAGTAAAAGCAAAGCCCCGGCACTGCGCTATACCTTTAATGCGCTCAAGGGGAAGATGACCCCCCGGCCAAAGGGGGCTCCTCAAAAACGAGGCGTGTGTACCCAGGTACGCACGATGACTCCCAAAAAGCCGAACTCGGCTTTGCGCAAGATCGCGCGTGTGCGCTTGACTAACGGTATTGAAGTGACCGCTTACATTCCGGGTGAGGGGCATAATCTGCAAGAGCACTCAGTGGTGCTGGTGCGTGGTGGCCGTGTGAAAGACTTGCCTGGCGTTCGTTACCACGTCGTACGGGGTGCCCTCGATAGTACGGGTGTGGACAATCGTAAGCGAGCTCGCTCCAAGTACGGTGCCAAGCGTCCTAAGAGCTAAGACGCCAAGATGCTAAGCACTTGTTCATTAATAACCACGCACTTTGGAATAGAAATTAGGCGTAAAACCGCCACAAAAATGCCAGGTTGTTTTTGAACAAGTACAGAGAGGTGAAGAAATATGCCAAGACGGAATCGTCCGCCCCGGCGCATCATCGAACCGGATGTGAAATGTAGTAGCGAGTTAGTTGCCCGGTTTGCCAACAAACTGATGCGAGACGGCAAAAAGAGCAAGGCCTTTCGGGTCGTGTATGATGCTTTCGACATTATCGAAGAGCGTGCGAAGAAGCCCCCTCTTGAGGTTTTTGAGCAAGCTGTGAAAAATGCAACGCCATTGCTCGAAGTTCGCCCGCGTCGTGTGGGTGGCGCGACTTACCAAATTCCGATGGAAGTCCGCCCCGAGCGACGCTTGAGTCTGGCGATTCGTTGGCTGATGCAAAGTACCCGTCAGCGCCCCGGTAAATCTATGGCAGAAAAGCTTGCCAGTGAGTTGATGGACGCGGCGGCTGG
>JAHELX010000045.1 GCA_024643945.1 Anaerolineales bacterium | reverse complement strand
CTGTCATGGCCCCACCAGCCGGTAGCCAACGCCGTAAACGGTCTGGATGTAGGTCGGCTTCTTGGGATCGGGCTCGATCTTTCTACGCAAGTTCTTGATGTGGCTATCGAGCGTGCGCTCCAGACCCTCATACTCGTAGCCCAGGCCCTGCTCGATGAGTTCCATACGGGTGAAGGCGTAGCCGGGATTCTCCATCAAAGTCTGCAATAAATCAAACTCAGTAGGGGTGAGTTCCACCGGCTGGCCATCTAACAGTACTTCGTGCCGATCCAGATCGATCAGCAAGCCCGCTAATTGCAGTACCCGCTGCTGGCCGAGCGCTTCACCGGGCTGGCTTCGGCGCAGTACGGAGCGAACGCGGGCCACCACCTCGCGGGGGTTGAAGGGCTTGGTGATGTAGTCATCGGCGCCCAATTCCAGGCCGACGATTTTGTCGGCGTCCTCCACCCGGGCGGTGAGCATGATAATGGGTATTTTTGCGAGTACGGTGTCTCTGCGCACGAGGCGGGTGATGTCCCAACCGTCCCGGTCGGGTAGCATCAGATCGAGCACGACCAGGTCTGGCCGATCGCGGCGCAGGCTGTGCAAAGCTGTCTCGCCATCGTAAGCGGTCAGTACCTGAAAGCCGGCTTGCTCCAGGTAAGCCTGTACCAGACGTACAATTTCCTTGTCGTCATCTACGACCAGAATACGTTGCGCAGTCCTCTGTGGCACTGACATAACAGCCTCCACCCCGGTTAAATATCAACGGTCAAACATAAAATGGCAACCCATAATCTGATGTTTTCATGAATAGTATACCACACAATTGTGGATACTTTATGGAGAACTATCGCAGAAGCTGTGAAGTTGCTTAGCGACTGACACCATCCTCACCACTGCAACCAATATCGCGCTATCTGCCGTCATAAAGGATTTGTTCATTGCTAAAGGCCATAATAATCAGCCATACAGGCTCAACTTGCGCGCAGGGGCCAGCAGGGTTCGTTCGTATCGCTGCGCCCCGTTCACAAACCATTTGACCAGGCTAATTGACCCGTTTTGGATTTCAATGCCGGTAATGTAGCCGGGATTGACGCAACAGCCGGTGTTGAAGTATGGCTCCCGACAATTGGCCGCAAACATGGGCAGATGCGTGTGCCCAGTGATGATAAGTTGGCGTCTGTTTCTGGCCCAATCATTCAATTGTTGAGTCAGTTTTTCTTGCTGATTTCTATACCATTGACCCAGTTTCTGGATAATCATTCCCTCGGTCTCAGAGGGCGCAGCCGAAACAGCGCTGTTTTCGAGGCCGAGAAGGTTGAAAGCTGTGTAAATTAAGCGCACCGCTGGTCGACCAATCGAGGCGAGCTTGTCACACCAGACATCGACCTGATGCCCGTGAACCACCAACAGCCGCTGCCCGGTTCGGCCATGGCGCAAAACCAGTCCTTCCTCGGCCACCAAATCATCTTTTTGGACACGCTGGTATCCCCGTCCCTGAATTTCATGATTACCCACAATCAGATGCAGCCGGTTCTGCCACCTGAATTGATGCAGCAGCTTAAACACCTCTGGATACGCCCGCCGAATGGCGCTAAACCGACTGGTCTGCCATAGATCGTCACCATCACCCAATTCAATATAGGTGAAACCCTCTTGGTAATAGTGACGCAAGGCGTGCATGAACAGAGCCTCGTTGGGGGCAAATTCGTCGCTGTCGCTTTTGTCGCCTCGATGCACATCGCTAAATAACACCATCTTCGAGGTATCATCGAATGGGATTTCGGCGGCAGTCTCCAGCACGTGATCCAATCGCCGTTGCCCAAAAGGAAGCCAGCGCTTGGGGGTAATCTGTGGAAACGGCCATGTCCACGTGCCAGCCTTCATTGTTTTATTCACTAACGTCATAATTACTCTCTTCCCTTCCTCCGCTGACGATTTGCTTCGCCGTTGGCGCCACATCAGAAAATAAACTGCGACTCCCACCACAACTGCGCCAACCAGCCAGCCACTAAAGTCGTTGAGGAATTGGTTGATTAACTGCCACTGGCTGGCAAAGGCGTAGCCCAGCCCCCCGTAGAGCAGCAGCCAGGTCACTTCACCCGCCACATCAAAGGTGAGAAATCGCCTGAAATCATAACCGCTGCCCCCGGCGACCAGGTTGGTGGGTATGGCCAACGGCGTGAGGAGAAAACGCGTAGAATAGATGGCCAGCGCCCCACCCCGTTCGAATTTATCTTGCGCCCTTCGCCAGGCCGCGGAGCCTGATTGCCGCAAGCGGCGCCGGGCCCACGCTTTGGCAAAGTGCCCAATGGCGTAACTGATGTTATCACCCAGGACGACGCCCAACAACCCCACAAGCAAAGCTACACTCCATTCTATGACGCCCTGCCGCGCCAATGCCCCGGCCGCCAATACCAACAGCGTCCCCGGCACCGGCACACCCACTCCACCCAACAACAGCGCCGAACCAAGTACTGCCGGGCCATATGCGGTCATTGCCTTTAGTAAAAGGTCAGTCAGATTCAGGTCAGCCATCGCCAGTCTCCAGAAGTCCATTGATCACTTACAACCACTGTAGCGCACAATTATGGAGATATCGTGCAGAATTATCGCAGAAGCTGTGAGATTTGACTTCATTTGAGACATCAAGGTGGAACAGGTATTCTCATTTTGGTGAGACGGGTAGGTGCAACGCACCTTCACAAAATTAAAATTGCTGAGGTCAGCAAAGCTGGCTTGACGGAATATGAAAAGTATGGTATATCTTTGATCATAGACTAATTAACTCCTAATATTCGTATTATTCCTATTTCCTTATGAGTGAAAATGAGATTGAACGAACCGGGGGTTTCACGATCGGAGAGCGGTGGCGACGGCGCCTGCAGCGCCTGCGCACGCGCGCACGGGGTGCGGTGCCGTTTGCTTCCGGGGTGTTAGCCGCTCTCGTAGCGCTCTTGCTTTACAACGTTCTCGTTCCCGGTCCACATCAACTGACTACGCGTGAGGTGAACGACACAGTTGCCCAGGCACTTGCGTCTGCTACACCTCCACCAGCCTTTTCAGCGCGCGTGTACCAGGTGATACAACCCTCGCTCGTTCTCATCCAAACGCAAGCCCCAGGCACGAACGGCGAGGTAAGCAATAGTTTGGGGAGCGGTGTCGTTATTGACGATGCCGGCGATATCCTGACCAGCTTGCACGTCGTCGCGAACGCGGCCGACATTCAGCTAACGTTCGCGGATGGCACACAGTCGAGGGCACAGGTAATGGCCAGCCAACCGGAGAATGACATCGCCGTCCTACGCCCCAGCCAGCCTCCAGCGCTGCTGGTGCCGGCAACGCTGGGGAATCCGAATGCCATGCGCGTCGGCGACGAAGCGTTCGCCGTCGGCAACCCCTTCGGACTGTACGGCTCAATGAGCGCCGGCGTAATCTCCGGTTTCGACCGTTCTTTCCAGCCCCCTGACAACGATCAAGAATTGCAGGGCTTGATTCAAATAGACGCCGCCGTGAATCCCGGCAACTCGGGCGGTCCGCTGCTCAATCGCAACGGCCAGGTGATTGGCATCGTCGTAGGGATCGTGAATCCGACCGAGCAGGATGTCTTTATCGGCATCGGCTTTGCGGTGCCAATAAATGTTGCGGCCTCTGGAGCCGGCTTGCCACCCTATTAAAAACAGAGATTCGAGATTAGAGATTCAACCCAATCTCTTAATCTCCAATCTCCCAAGCTCTATTTTCAAGGAGAATATCGATGGACAAATATATGCCTCCCGAGAAAAGGAAGCCAATGGAGCGCGTGCTGTACGAAGTGAAGAAGGTGATCGTCGGGCAGGACCACCTGTTGGAACGGTTGATTGTCGCGCTGCTGGCGCGCGGGCACATCCTCGTCGAGGGGGTGCCGGGATTGGCCAAGACGATGGCGATCAAGACCCTGGCGGAAGCGATTGGCGGTGAGTTCAAGCGCATCCAATTCACCCCTGACCTCGTCCCTGCCGATTTAATCGGCACGCGCATCTACAATCAAAAGACAGGCGAATTCAACACCTCACTCGGCCCGGTCTTTACCAACCTTCTGCTCGCGGATGAAATCAACCGCGCGCCCGCCAAGGTGCAAAGCGCGCTGCTCGAGGTGATGCAAGAGCGGCAGGTGACCATCGGGCGTGAAACCTTTGCGGTGCCGGATCCTTTCCTCGTGCTCGCGACGCAGAATCCCATCGAGACCGAAGGCACGTATCCGTTACCCGAAGCGCAGGTGGACCGCTTTATGCTCAAGGTGCTGGTCGGTTATCCCAACGCAACGGAAGAATTCGTCATCGTCGAGCGGATGACGGGCATCTTACAGGCTGTGCAAAAGGTGCTGACTACCGAACAGTTGCTGGGTTTGCAGCAAGAGGCCGATAAAGTGTACGCGGACCCGGCCCTCATCGAGTACGCCGTACGCATGGTGACCGCTACCCGGAAGCCGAAAGACATTGGCTTGAAAGAACTGGAGCCCTATATCATGTTCGGCGCGAGTCCGCGCGCTTCGATCAATCTGATCCTCACTGCACGGGCGCTCGCCTTTGTGCGCGGGCGCAATTACGCGCTTCCGCAGGACGTTCTGGACATGGCACTCGACGTCATACGCCACCGCCTCGTGCTGTCGTACGAGGCGCTCTCGGACAATGTGACCAGCGACGACCTGTTGAAAGAGATTCTCGACCGCATTCCGATCCCAGTGGTGCCTTTACGTGAGCACACCAACGTCCGAATTAACGCCTGAACGCATCCTACAGCGTCTCGACTGGCAGGTCATCCGCCGGCTGGACGGCCTGCTGCAAGGCGCTTATCGCAGCCTCTTTTACGGCTACGGGGTGGATTTTGCCGATCTGCGCGAATATCAACCCGAAGATGATATTCGCTATATTGATTGGAATGTCACTGCGCGACTGAACATGCCGTACGTCCGGCAGTATGTCGAAGATCGCGAAATCACCGCGTGGTTTCTGCTCGACCTCAGCCCGTCGGTGGACTTTGGCACCGCGCAGAATCTAAAGCGGACGGTGCTGATCGATTTCGTCACCACGCTAGCGCGGCTGTTGACGCGTCACGGCAATCGCGTGGGCGCGATGTTTGCCAGCGGCGGCAGCCGCATCGAGCGGACAATTCCCGCGCGCGGCGGGCGGATCCAGGTACTGCGCCTCGTCAACGATCTGCTCAAACAGCCACGTTTGCCCCGCGCGCCGTTCACGAACCTGACGCCTCTGCTCGAAGGCGGACTGCACGCGATCAAAAGACGCTCGCTGGTGTTCATCGTGTCGGATTTCATCAGTGTGCCGGGATGGGAGCGGCCGCTGAACTTGCTCAACCAGCGGCATGAAGTCCTTGCCGTACGCGTGTGGGACCCGCGTGAAGTGGAACTGCCGGATGTCGGTCCGATTATCATGGAAGATGCGGAGACGGGCGAGCAGCTCTACGTGGACACGCACGACCGAAGGTTCCGCGTCCGATTTGAGGAGGCAGCGCGGCAGCGCGAAGCAGCATTGGCTGCGGCATTCAAACGTGCCGGGGTAGACGTGTTGTCACTCTCGACTGAAGAAGACCTGGTGCGCGCCATCGTGCGCTTTGCGACGTTGCGGCAGCAGCGCCGGAGGTGATTGGTGATGTCATTCATCTGGCCCACGATGCTTTTGTTGCTGTTGTTTATTCCGCTGTTCGGCGTGCTGTACATTCTGTTGCAGCAGCGGCGGCGACGGTTTGCCGCCAGTTACAGCAGTCTTGGACTCGTGCAAGGAGCGATGGGGCGTGGGCCAGGCATACGCCGGCACGTTCCTCCGGCGCTCTTTCTGGTCGGCCTCACGATCCTGATGATCGCACTGGCGCGCCCACAAACGGTCGTCAGCCTGCCAAGGGTAGAAGGTACGGTCATCCTTGCATTTGATGTTTCCGGCAGCATGGCGGCCGACGATTTGAAGCCGACTCGGATGGAAGGGGCCAAAGCTGCCGCGCGGGACTTCGTGCAGCGCCAGCCGCGCAGCGTGCAGATCGGTGTCGTCGCTTTCAGCGATAGTGGCTTTGCGGTGCAAGCGCCGACGAACGACCAGGATGCCATCCTCGCCTCGATCAATCGCCTGACACCGGAGCGCGGCACGTCGCTCGCGCAGGGTATTCTGGCTTCGCTCAGCACGATTGCCGCGAGCGCCGCGAGTACTGGGCAAGCCGTGCAAATCGATAGCAATCTTACGCCGATGCCTCTCCCTACGGTCGCCGCGCCGAGTGCGCCCGAAGGTCCCTTTGGGACGCCCCTACCGGACGGGACGTATACGTCTGCCGTCATCGTTCTGCTCACCGACGGCGAGAATAACGAATCCCCAGACCCGCTCGCCGCGGCGCAGACAGCCGCGGACCACGGCGTGCGCATCTACACCGTCGGCATCGGCAGTGCGGCGGGAACAACACTGCACGTCAACGGTTTTACCGTTCATACGCAGCTCGACGAGCCGATGTTGCAACAAATCTCGCAGCTCACCGATGGCGCCTATTACAACGCCGAGACCGAACAAGACTTGCGCACGATTTACGAAAACCTTGCCCCGCAGTTGGTGATCAAACCGGAAAAGACGGAAGTCACTTCTATTTTTGCGGGTGCCAGCATCTTCGTCTTGCTGCTCGGTGGTACATTTTCGCTCCTGTGGTTCAGCCGCTTGCCGTGATCCTGTTGGCGAATTTGTAAGGGTACATTGGAGGTAGTAGATGGATTTGCTTTGGCCAGGGTTCCTTCTCCTGCTGGGATTAATTCCCCTGATTGTCGCGATATATATTTGGATGCTGCGCCGACGGCGGCGTTTTGCGGTGCGTTACTCCAGCCTGGCTTTGGTGCGCGAGGCGCATCCTCACCAGTCACGCCTGCGGCGCCATCTCCCGTTTGCCATGTTCCTCCTCGCGCTGGCTAGCTTGGTGATCGCATTAGGCCGCCCGGTGGCCATCGTGAATGTGCCCACCGGCCAGACTACCATCATTCTCGCAATGGATGTCTCGTGGAGCATGTGCTCGACCGACATTCAGCCCAACCGCTTGCAGGCTGCCAAGGCGGCCGCGCTGTCGTTCATTGAACGCCAAAAGTCCAGCACACAGATTGGCATCGTCGCGTTCGCCGGTTTCGCAGAGTTGATCCAGGCTTCCACAACGGATCAGGAAATGTTACAAGACGCAGTCGAGAGTCTGACCACAGGGCGCAGGACGGCGATTGGCAGCGCCATTCTTAAATCCCTGGATGCGATTGCTGAAATAGACAGGAGTGTCGCGCCGAGTGTGACCGACACATCATCCGGGGTCGAGCCAACGCCGGTGCCTAGAGGAGCGTATGCGCCGGACATCATAGTCTTACTCACCGATGGCGCGAGCAATGCCGGCCCATGGCCTTTGGACGCCGCGCAGCAAGCCGCTGACCGGGGAGTCCGGGTCTACACCATCGGATTTGGCACCGAAGAAGGGGGAATTATGAATTGCGGCCAGCCGTTTCAGGGCGGCCTGTTTAGTGGCGGTCAGCAATTTGGTGGAGACCCGCAGTTTGGCGGCGGCGGGCGCTTTCGCCGGGGGATTGATGAGGACACGCTGAAGCAGATTGCGGATATGACCGGTGGAACCTATTACTCGGCCGAGAGCGCGGACGAGCTTCAGCATGTTTTCCAGAATCTGCCGGCCTACCTACGTACCCGGCAAGAAACCACGGAAGTCAGTGTGGCGTTTACCGCCATCGGTGCGCTCCTGGCCGCGCTTGCCATCCTCCTGGCGTTGATCTGGCACCCCCTGCCCTGAGAGCGCTGCGTTCTTTTGCAGGTGTCGTCATAAGCCGGATTGCCCATCATGCCCCCCTGAGTGGCCATGGCGTAGCCTGGTCCTCATAGAGCAGCCGCCAAGACGACCTCCACCCCCCCACAGCCCCAAAGCCTCGGCGGCTAGTGCCAGGAGCATCGCCGCCATCGGCACGCCAGCTCCACCCAGCAGCAGCGCCGAACCCAGCACCGCCGGGCCATATGCCGTTATGGCCTTCGGCAGCAGGTCAGCCAGGTTTAAATCGGCCATCGCCACCTCGAGAAGTCCGTTGATCACGTACCCCCACTACAGTGTACAATTGTGGAAGTATTGTGCAGAAGTATCAAATAAGTTCTGCAAGTTGGGTTCTGGCTTGTGCCGAAATGTGAGCACAGGTGGGGAAACTGGCGCTGGGTCTACTTGATAGGATACGCCCCCCTAGCCCCCTACAGGGGGGGATTTGGCGCAATCACACCCCCTGAGGGGCTAAAGTCAACTACCACCACCAGAGGTGGTGGCTTGTAATAACGCACCTGGAAGGTGCGACCTTACCGGTGATTGAAATGTCTAATCAAACAACTTACCCTGCATCGCTTCCAGTTGTTTCTCTCGTTTCTCTTGCCAAATCACATACTTGCGTATCTGCTCTTCATCCAAGCCAACCCTGCTCACACAATACCCGCGCCACCACAAGTGCCGCCCCCAGTAGCGCCGCCCCAACTTTTCATAGCGGTCGAACAAGCGAATGGCTAACTTGCCCTTCACATAGCCCATCACATTTGACACCGCATACTTCGGTGGTATGGAGACCACCCCATGCACATGATCCGGCTGGATACTCAGTTCCAGCACTTCCACCCCATCCTTCTGCTGACACAGCCGGTAGATCTGTTGCTTGGTATACTCCGCCACTTCATCCCGCAGTATCCGATAGCGATACTTGGGACAGAACACCACATGATACTTGCACTCGTAGATCGAATGCGCTAATCTTTTGAATTGTCGGGTCATCATGTACCTCCTGAAGTTTCGCACCTTCCAGGCAGGTATATGATACCCCCTCTACTGGTCTAACCTTTTTTTCGGACCACTACCAAAGGTAGTGGGTTTCTATGGGACTAAAGCCAAAGTGAAACCCGCAGAGCGGCTATGGTATACTATCGGCGAGACTGCAGCATGGAGGTGCTCTGCGATGAAAGATGTGCTTACGATGCTGGGGCAGTGGCAGTTGGACGTGGGTGCGGTGCGAGAACGCATGTATCGAGCCCCGACGCCGCGCGAGCGCGAACGTTGGCACGCCATGTAGCTGCTAGCCCGCGGTTGGTCGGCTGCCCAAGTGGCCGAAGCTCTAGAACGGGACGCGCATACGATTGGGGACTGGATCGCAGCGTTCCAGCAGAAAGGTCCGTCAGGGCTAGCGTTTGAGCAGACGGGTGGTCCCCCCCCGTCCTCAAACCGGCCCAGCAGGCGGAGTTGAAGGCGGCTATCCAGGCAACGCCGGAAGCGGCGGGCATTGATATGGCCAACTGGAACTGGACGGGAATGCGCCTGTTCATCCAGCAGAGGTTTGATCACCGGCTCGGTCGCAGTAGCTGCCTGAACTACTTGTACCGCTTGGGCTTCGTCCTGAAGCGGCCGAAGAAGCGATTGGTGAAAGCTAGCGCCAAGAAACGGGATGCGTTCGTGGCCGATTATGCGGTATTGCGCGCCGAGGCCAGGGCCAGTGGAGCCAAGATCTTCTTCGTGGATGAAGCCCACTTCCGAGCGGATGTCGATCTGCGGGCCAAGTGGGTGCTGCGGGGTCAACCGGCGTGGGTCGACTCGACCAGTCCCCGGTTGGGTGAGAAAGTCACCTACTATTCGGGTGTCTGTCTGGAGACAGGGGAGGTGGAGTACATGGCCGTGAGCGAGAACTGCACGGCAGAAACCTCGGTGGCCTTCCTGCAACAGCTGCGCAGGAAGCATAGCCAGCCACTGATCGTGATCTGGGACAATAGTCCGGTCCATCGCGGTCCAGAGATACGAGAATACCTGACTACGCCTGACCTCAAGCTGCGGCTGGTAGCCTTGCCCGCCTATAGCCCCGACTTCAACGCCGACGAGGCCAACTGGGATTGGGCACGCGAGGAAGTCACGGCCAACGTCTGCTCGGGCACAGCCGCCAAGGTACGGGAGAATCTGGAGCCCTTCTGGGCAGGGCTCGCCGAGCGCGCAGACGAAGTTCAGCGGCGCTGCCGCACTACCCTGCAAGCTCAGGCCGATGCCTTGATGCTCGCCGCCAACGACTTGTTTGCCCAGACATACCATGTAGATTTCACCTTGGTATCAGTTTAGGTTCTACATGGTGCCTATACAGCTGCTTCCTGCTGAACAAGAGGTGCCGGTGGCCTTAGCTCCTCCTGCGAAGCCAGATCGTGCTGCAGGCCTGGACTCCCGGGAAGGAATAGCTGCGCCGACAGGCAGAAGAACAGCCCCATTGGCCACTGATATCGACCACGGTGGTTCTAACTGGGCCTCGGACTACCAGTGACTGGCTGTAAGCCGAACGATTTGCCCAGGCTGCTGGGCTCACTTCCCTGCCTGGAAAAGATAGTCGGCAGCTTTATCTAGGAGCCCTGCCTGCTTAAAGTGCCAGGCCAATTGGGCGCTGATGCTGGCCACGTGCTCGCCGTACAGCGTTTCTAGTGCCAGGCCCACCACCTCGTGAAGTTCTGCCCGCCGGACCTGGTCCAGGCGGTCGTATAGGTAAGTCTGGAACAGATGGTGGTGGAAACGATAGCCGGAGAGTCGCTGGGCGCTTGCTCCCATCCGTTGCAGGCTTTGGGCATGCACCAGATTCTGTTGGCTCAGAGGCCCGCTCAATCTCCAGATCGTCTCCCGCAGGTCGAGGCCCAGCGCGTGGGCTACCACTTCGGCAGCGAACTCGACGCCCTCCACGCTGGCAACGGACAGCATGTTTTGCCATTCCGGTGGCAGGCGGCCCAGACGCTCGGCAATCACGGCCTCCACTCGTGGCGGCAGCTGCTCCCAATGTAGAGCCGGGCCTTCTATCCATCGGCCCTCTCGATCACGAACCAGATCTCCCTGCTCTTGCAGACTGCGCAGCAATTCGGTGGTGAAAAGCGGATTCCCGGCCGCGTACCGGTACAGCGTTTCACGAAAGGTGCTGTCCAGGCGGTTCGGCTCGGGGTCGAGGAGGGCTTCCACAAACTGCCGGCCATCGGCCTGGTTGAGGTCCACGACATTGTCTCCCCACATGCGTTGAAGCTCGTGGATGACCTGCTCCAGGGGATGCCGTTTTCCGCCCTGTTCAAGGCCCACAGCTTCGGGCCGGTAGATACCGACGAGTAGAACGCGGCTGTGGGCCAGGTGGCGCCCCAGGTGGAATAACAGGCCAGTTGAGCCGGGATCGACCCACTGCAGGTCATCCAAAACTAAGATCAAGGGCCGGCGCCTCGCCAGCACCTGCAACACGCGGGTGACCTGTTCGAACAGAGGAGCCTCCAGCTCTCCAGCCATAGTCTGGCCAGCCGGCATAGAATAAGCGGTGGTCTGATGTTTCACAGACTGCCGCAGGTGAACAACACAAGCCGCACGAGCGGCCATGCCCCCCGGCCACGGCGAAAAGGCCGAGACGCGCGTGGCCAGGTCCGCTGCAGGCACGAACCGGCCGATTAGGTCGGGGCCGCTCTCCAGAAGAGCCTGCACGAACGCCGGCAGGAGAGCCTGCAAGCGGCGAGTCTGTTCGGAAGTGACCATTGCGCCCCGCTGGGCTTCGATATCTCCACCCAACATCTCCAAGATCTGGCGGAATGGTTGGTAGGCATCGCCGACGCCGCCATAGGCACTGCAATGGCCGCTCACCACGACCACGTCGCCGTGCCGGTCCAGGGCCTGCCGGGCAAATTCGGCTACCAAAGCCGTCTTGCCGCTACCTGCCTCACCGCTGACCAGGGCCACACGGCCCTCGCCGGCCAGGGCCAGGTCAAGAACCCGATCCAGGTGCTCAAGCTCGCGATCCCGATCCACGAAAGAAACAGGTCGCAGCGCGACAGAACCTGGCTGCGACCTGCCGGCGCTGGCATAACGCTCCTCTGCCTGTCCATCTCCCTCTCTCTCCCCTCCGCTCCATGTGCCATCGCGGATGCTTTCATAGAGCGCCGTCGTCTCGCGCCCGGGTTCGATACCCAATTCGCTGGACAGCAAGCGGCGACACGCTTCGTATTGGACCAGGGCCGCACTGCGCTGACCGGTGAGAGCCAGCAGGTGCATTAACCGGCGGTGGGCTTCCTCGGACCACGGCTCCAGCTCCAGTCGCCGCCGGGCAAAAGCTTCAGCCTGCACGTATTCTCCACATTCCCCGAGGAGAACCGCCAGGCGTTGCAGAGCAAGCCCAAGTTGGTGGTCGATCTCTTCCCGCTTGCACCTCACCCATTCCTGAAAAGGCGCGCTTCCGTCGATCGACAACCCTTCCAGGAAGGGGCTGCGGTACAGGCCTATCGCCAATCCCAGGGTTCGGATCTCAACCTGTGGAGAGCAGCTTTCCGGTGTCCGGAATCCCCTTGCGGCGATGTGCCGTTGGAATTCAGCCACGTCCAGCCAATAGTCGCTGGCAGGGTTGAATTGAACCGTATAACGGCTTATCAACAAAAAGGGAGGCTCGGATTTCCGGTCGCCGATGGTCGATCGCAACCTGGACAGGGCGCTACGCAGGTTATTCCGCGCCACGCCGGCAGGCCGATCCGGCCACAGAAACTCGGCCAATACTTGGCGATGGTGGGGGTGCTGCGCTTCGACGGCTAGGTAGGCCAGTAAGGCCCGAAGTCGGTTGGATTCAAAGCAGGTGACAGGCTCTCCATTCAGCGTTGCATGGAAAGTGCCGAGCAAAGAGAGTAACAGGTGCATCAAGTACTATCTCTCCTCAGCGTCTGATCTTCGAATATTGCTGCAATAATTCTAACAGGAAGCGGCTGGATCGTCAAATTGGTCTTTGCTACAGCGCTTTCACAGCGCATTCCCTGCGATCTGACAGCGATGGTGTGCTAAAATAGATGAGGGTGCCGGATGTAGACGCACCTTCGGTGAGCGGCGCTTGGCTAACCCAACGCGGCTCATTTGCCCTCTTCGGACAACACAAATAGCAAGGAGGGAATTATGAGGAGAACTATCAAGGCGTTGTCTTTCGGGATTATCATCCTGAGTCTCACATTCACCTGGGGAAATCAAGCCGTTTCACAAGCTTCCGCACCGCTCGCGCAAAGTACGTTCGACACGGGGCTGGATGGCTGGACTGGGAATCCCGAGGAACTGAGTTGGGCCTCGACGGGTGGCAACCCTGGTGGCTATGCCCGCTGGCAGGACATAGGCGCAAATTCCTTGCCCCTGTCCGCACCTGACAGCTTTTTGGGTGACTGGTCGCTGCTGGACGGCGTGGGGTTCATCAGCTACGACCAGAAGGTCTTTTCCACCGGTTCCTACACGGATAGGGGTAGCTTCCACGTTGCCATAAGCGGTCCCGGTGGCTATGCGGTCTGGAGCGGTCCGGTGGCTCCCGATGGCTGTCCTGGACTGCCCGGTTGCGATTGGACGACCTACGTCGTGCCCCTGGTCGAAAGTGAGTGGACGTTGACGAGTGGAACATGGAGCGCGTTGCTGGCCGATGTCACTGCACTGCAAATTAACCCTGAGCTATACGGGAACATCAGCGGGGCGGAAATTCAAGGCATAGATAATGTACTGTTGGATAATGGACTGTTGGCAACAGCTTCCTCCACTCAGAACATCATCGACGACACTTATGGTCAGGGGGCGGGTAGCTTCGAACTTGGCTCGTATGTGGACGGTGGCGGTATTCCGCCTAGTGCCCAGGGTTTCATGGGCGTTGCGGCGGGAGACAGCACGACGATAAGGGGCTGGACGGTGGGCGGACCCGGCGACGGCGTGGATTGGCTGAATGCCTACGTCTATGCCGCGGATACCGGTTACCGATCTGTAGACCTACAACACTTGTCAAGCAGCTCCGTTGCGACGGTCATTCCAACCGTAGCTGGCAGGGTCTATGAGCTGTCCTTCAGCACAGCAACTGTTTCCGGTTACAGTAATACAGGTGTCGTTTCGGCGGGGTCGTTGGTGAACCAACCATTCGAGGCTGTATTCAGCAGTCAGTTTGCCACCCAAGTGTACACACCGTTCACATTCCTGTTTACTGCGACAGGGTCGACGACTACGATCCAGTTTACGGGCACCGGAGGGTCCACCGCCTATGGGCCAGTCATTGACAGCGTGCGAGTCCGCGAGGCGAATCTGTTTGGCGGGGCTCTCCAAACAGCGCCGGACTACGAGTTTTCCGTAGAACAGAACACACCCCAAACCGACTCGATCCAGTTGTCAAATCTGGGCGGGGTTTCCCGGTCGGTCACGCTGGAGTTCCTCAATCCTCACCCAGGTCTCACCCTGTCCCTTACATCCCCAAATCCGACCAGCGTAGCACCCGGAGAAACCAAGACCCTTTCCATGACCATCGATCCGGGATCGCTGCCTATAGGCAAGTACGACGGCATATTGCTCGACATCGCTGTCGACGACGGCAGCACCCTCTATTCGAACATCACAGTGTACGTTACGGCATCAGGGGCCGCGTCCCTACCCGATCTGACGCTCAATGCTGGAGATATCAGCGTTGTCACCCCTGTGCCCGGCGGGCCAGTCACCTATGTCGCGACTATCCACAACCAAGGCAATGCGCCGGCCTCCAACGTCCCCGTGCAATTCAATGACTTCGGCGCCCTGCTGGGGGAAACCGTCATACCGTTCATCCCTGCCAACGGGAGCGCAAACACTTCGGTCACCGTCCCTGCACCTCCAACCAGCGATCACATCATTGACGTCATCATCGATCCCGCGGGGACGATTCCAGAGCTGGACAAGAGCAACAATGAGGCGAGTAAGATAATCCGACTGCAGGGCTCTTCAGGCCCATTGACGGGCAACATCCTGGTGATCGGGAATCTGCCCCAATCGGTCTGCACAGGTTCGGTGTTCCCGGTGTCGGGGCAAGCAATCTACGACCTGATTATCAACGGAGTCAGAGACACGGGCTATGTCGTCAAGGGCGGTTCCGTCCAGATCGCGATCGGTGGGGATGGCGCGTACGGCGACGTTCATACCGATGTCAACGGGAATTTCTCCAGGTTCATATTCGCCCCCACGTCGCCCGGAACCTATTCTGTCAGTATGACCGTCTCGGACAATACCTTCAGCGGCACAGGAACCTTTGCCTTTCAGGTAGCGGACTGTCCGCCTGATACAATTCCACCACCCACCTGTCCCCCTAACTGCCCCACAACCGTGGGAGAGCCGGACGGCGGCATCTGGAAGTTGATCGAAAATCTATGGCAGTGGATATGTCCGGGCAACGATTGCCCGCCAGTGCCGGAGCAGGATGTGCGCGTCTATTCCCGAGACATCCTCTTTAGCAACGACCACCCCAACCCGGATGAGCAAATAACCATCGGCGCACAGATTCAATACTTTGCCACGAGCAGTGGCCTGCTGGCTACTCAGGTGCCCGTGACTCTCTACACCACCTTTCCCGGCTCTTCGACCACGGAGCTCATACATACGGTCATCGGCAGTATGAGCGTCGGGACCAGGGTGGTATACGCCAATTGGACGCCTCAAATGAATGGCATCTACCTGATCGAGGTCGACATCGATCCGAGCTACGTGGAGGCGGACATGGCGAACAATGCTGCTACGCGAGCTATCATCGTGGGGCAGTATGTGAGCGGCCAGGGGGCGATTGCCGGGCAGGTATACGGACCCCTGGATGGCATGGGGGGTGTCCCGATCGACATTCTCCTGGACGGCAACACGATCGACAGCGCCCTGACCGACGCTACGGGGTTCTACCTGGTGGAAAACGTTCCGGTGGGTGACTACCAGGTACAAATCATCCCCCCTGCCGGTTACACTGCGGACTCGGACGTGAAACCGGTCACCGTTGCCGATCAGTCGGTAAGCACAGTCGATTTTGCTCTCAGCGGGGCACTGGATACCACCCCACCGGTCATTACCCCCATGGTCACTGGCACCCTGGGAACTAACGGCTGGTACACGAGCGACGTCACAGTTACCTGGTCGGTGGTCGACAACGAGTCGGCCATCATCACCGAGAGCGGTTGTGAGACGAGCACCGTGACGATGGACACCTTGGGGGATATCTTCACTTGCTCGGCCACCAGCAGCGGCGGTACTGCCTCAGAGTCGGTAACGATCCAGCGCGATGCCACCCCGCCCACTATCACCGGGGGCAACCTCGAGGGTGCCAACGCCAATGGCTGGTACAACACCCCGGTCGAGGTAACCTTCATTTGTGATGACGCGACCTCAGGCATCGCGAGCTGCACCGCAACACAAACGCTCGGTCAAGGAGCCGATCAATCGGTCAGCGGCACGGCCGTCGACAATGCCGGCAACTCGGCGAGCACCGACGTCACCGGCATCAATATAGACCTGACGCCGCCCGAGGTCACGGTCACGGGGGTTATTAACGGCGCCGTCTACACCCTCGGCTCGGTCCCGGCGGCCGGATGCGTGACGACCGATACCCTCTCGGGAGTGCAAACGGATGCCACCCTGAGCGTAATCGGTGGAAATGCGAATGGCGTAGGGCTCTTTGATGCGAGTTGCACAGGGGCACTCGACAGAGCCGGTAACCCCGGCGAAGCGACCGTCACCTACCAGGTTATCTACCCTTACACCGGTTTCTTCCCGCCTGTTGAGAATCCCCCTGCAGTGAATGTGGCACGAGCAGGGGCTGCCGTGCCGATCAAGTTCAGCCTCGCGGGCGACCGGGGTTTCGACATTTTCGCGGCAGATTCTCCCACCTCTGCGGCAATAGCCTGTAGCGGCGGGCAGACCAGTGACATCGAACAGACTGTAACGGCCGGCAACAGCAGCCTCAACTACGATCCTGTGACCGACCAGTATATCTATGTGTGGAAGACCAGAAAGATCTGGGCGGGCACGTGCCAGCAATTCATCCTTACCCTGAACGATGGCACGGTCCACCAGGCCGATTTCGAGTTCAAGTAGGACCTCACTGTCGGATAGAGGTGCCACGGCCGTGGCACCTCTATCTCTCGGCCAGCAGCCAGCAGCGATGACTTCCTGGCGAAGTGAAATGCGAAGCAGGGGAAAAAACAATAAGGGAAGCATCTTCTCGAGCGGAGCGGCCCTACTCCCCTGCCTGGAAACGATACTCGGCTGCCCTGTCCACGAGCCCTCCCTGCTCGAAATGCCAGGCCAGTTGTGCGGCGATGGCGGCCGCGCTGTCGTTCATTGAACGCCAAAAGTCCAGCACGCAGATCAGCATCGTCGCGTTCGCCGGTTTCGCAGAGTTGATCCAGGCTTCCACAACGGATCAGGAAATGTTACAAGACGCAGTCGAGAGTCTGACCACAGGGCGCAGGACAGCGATTGGCAGCGCCATTCTTAAATCCCTGGATGCGATTGCTGAAATAGACAAGAGCGTCGCGCCGAGTGTGACCGGCACATCATCCGGGGTGGAGCCCACACCGGTGCCTAAAGGAACGTATGCGCCGGACATCATCGTCTTACTCACCGATGGCGCGAGCAATGCCGGCCCATGGCCTTTGGACGCCGCGCAGCAAGCCGCTGACCGGGGAGTCCGGGTCTACACCATCGGATTTGGCACCGAAGAAGGGGGAATTATGAATTGCGGCCAGCCGTTTCAGGGCGGCCTGTTTGGCGGCGGTCAGCAATTTGGCGGAAACCCGCAGTTTGGCGGGCGGTTTCGCCGGGGGATTGATGAGGACACGCTGAAGCAAATTGCGGATATGACCGGTGGAACCTATTACTCGGCCGAGAGCGCCGACGAGCTTCAGCATGTTTTCCAGAATCTGCCGACCTACCTACGCACCCGCCAAGAAACCACGGAAGTCAGTGTGGCGTTTACCGCCATCGGTGCGCTCCTGGCCGCGCTTGCCATCCTCCTGGCGCTGATCTGGCATCCACTGCCGTGACAACCCTTCATTTCTAACCCGGTTCTGAGAGATTCTCAGCAACCGCGACAAAATCAAGTTCCAGACGCACCTCATCGTTCACCGCATCCACTGCCGGCACTTCGGGAATGAAAAGCTCAAAATCGGTGTAAGGGAAGGCCGTCGTTGCCATGCCCTCGATGCGCGTTTCAGTCGTGGGTGTGGCCGTTACGTCAAAGGTCACTTGCCTGGTAACGTCCGTGATTGTCAGATCTCCCACAATCTGAAACGTATAGGCTTGGCCGACGGCACCGCGCTCAGGCAGCCCAATAACTTCAAGCGGAGTAAAGGTTACAAACTCATAGTCGTCGGTGAGGAGAATCTGATTCTTGATGGCCCGGTTGCGGAAATCATTGTCTGTGGCCAAAGTACGGGCATTCACCCGAATGATACCGATCCGAGCAGTAGACAGATCGTTAGGGTTGACAGCAAATTGGCCAGCCACCTGGTCGGTGGCGCCGACGACGGTGTTGGGGTCACCCCGCAGAACCTCATCGATCAGAAAACGGGCCTCAGAGTCAGCCTGGACGATTTCAAAGGTAATCGGAGAAGTCGCCGTTTCTTCGCTGGCTCGGTTGGCCTCTCCGGGTGTCGCTACCACTGTTTCAGTGGCGACGGCAGCTTCGTCGTCAGGCTCGCTCGCAACGTCTGTCCTGGCTTGTGTCTCGGGGGTGAGGGGAGGCTCAGCCTCCTCGGCGGTCTCTTCTTGTGACCCGGCCTCCGCGACAGGCTTTACCTCCTCAACGGCGGTGTTTGTCTCTGTAGCAGTTACGCCACTTGTGTCGGCCAGGGTCGGTTCGGCAACTTCAGTGGTGATAGGAATTGCCTCAATTGGCCCACTCGCCTCTTCTGGCGTCCTGAAAAATGAGTAAGCCACCACACCCACGGCAATAACTAGACCCACAGCGAGCACGGCTAGTATTTTCCTGGTCATTTTTTCTTCCCCGTTTTTATTGTATAAGATGGATATTGTATTAAGAAGACCACATTTGTCAATAATGACACACCATTTCGTACCAGGCGGATGGCTGCCTGCATATCTCAGTTCAGAGATATGTTTGTGTCGAACGGCGCCTTAACTCGCCGGTCTAACACCTAACGTTACGATAACAGTTTCCTGATTGCCACCGGCCCGAAGCAAAGTAAGGATGACTTTATCACCGGGGCGCGTATGCTCAACCAGATAGGTGATCAGGTCGTCCATATCGGTGACCGGTTTTCCCTGGATAGCAATGATAATGTCGCCCCCATAGGGGTATTCCACTCCAGCCACGGTCAAAGTTTCTTGGCTTGCGCGCAAGCCGGCCTCATCGGCCGGCCCCCCCTGAGTAACGTCGATGATCAGCGCACCCCGGGTCCCTGCTGGTAGATTC
>JAHELX010000044.1 GCA_024643945.1 Anaerolineales bacterium | reverse complement strand
TCCCACCCCACTTCTCTCTTCTTCACTACCTTGTTCCTGTGGTCCTTTGCCAGGCTGATCCAGAAACCAACCGATAGCCCCCGGCGATTCTCGGTCGTCGCCGGCCTGGCACTGGGTTACCTGGCCATCACTCGCCCTTACGACGCGATTGGGGTGGGTCTTCCTTTCGCTTTGTATGGCCTGGCCCGGGTCTTGCGCGGTGACCGGGCACTGCTCCACCGCGGGATGATCGCGGCTGCTGTTGCTCTGCTCCTCAGCTTGATGCTGCCACTCTATTGGTATTGGCTGACCAGGCACTTTGCCAATCCCTATCACTTTGTCTGGCCCTACGACCGCCCTGGCTTTGGTCCTGACGTTGGCCCTGAGGGGTACGACCTGGCTACCGGCCTTTTGTACGCTCGCTCAAACCTGCGCGCCCTGTCCACTGGATTCCTGGGTTGGCCAGGGTATCTGAATGTTTTCTTCTTGTGGTTGCCCTTCGTCCTTCGCCCGCGCAACCGATGGAACTACCTCCTGCTGGCTGGTTTGATCTCGCTGGTGACCTTGCACATCACATATTGGTACTATGGCGGTCGTGACGCTGGCTTCCCTCGCTACTATTACGCCGCCCTCCCCGCGCTCTTGTTGCTGACCGCACGAGGTATCGAACCGACGACCGTCGCCTTCCGCAGGCTGTCTGTTGGCATGTATCTCCCCGTTGGGAAGACCGCTTCTGGGATGGGCCTATCCCTGGCAAAGCCAGCGCTTTACCTGGCTTTGATCGCGTTGGTGCTTTACAACGGACTGGTTTTTTTGCCAGTGCAACTAAGTGCGTTTTGGGGCAAGTCAGGTATCATCGCTGCGCCGCTGCGGGTCGTCCAGGACGCGGGCATCACCAACGCCCTCGTGTTCGTCACCGACTACGAGCATTGGTATGATTTCGCAGTTTTCTTCGCCGCCAATAGCCCCACCCTCGACTCAGATGTGGTCTACGCCATCTATCGAAACGAGCAGCAAGGGCGCGCCGTTAAGGCCCTATACGCCGGCCGTTCCTGCTACGTACAGAGTCAATCCCGGCTTCGACCCTGTCCCTTTTAATCAAAACCTATACTTCCGAACAGGGATGGCAAGAATGATCGCAATGCACCCCACGAGTGGCAGGATAACAGCACGCTTGACAAGTCTTGCCTTTCTGATATAATTCAATCAAACTGAGACAAAATCTCAATTAGATGAGACGAAACAGTGATTGACAGGTCCCCATATGTCGATGATTTGGGGTGTTTTGCACCTGCCCAGAAACAACTTGGCACTTTTGCCATCAGTTTACACCTGGTTTGCTGATTAAGATGCAAAGTTATTATTGGACAGGTACTTTGCAGTAGCGAGGGAATGATATGGCCACGCTTCTCAGTAGATATGCACCGCATCAGGCGGGATCCCCTGTTCTGGATGTGTCAAACGTGAGCGTGCGCTACAACGGCACACTGGCCCTCGAGGACGTGTCGTTTCAACTCGGTCAAGGTGAGCGGATTGCCGTGGTGGGTCCCAATGGGGCGGGCAAAAGCACGCTCTTTAAAGTCATCGCCGGCGTACTGCATCCAAGCAAGGGGGATGTGAAAGTCTATGGGCGCGGACCTGGTGGGCACATTTGCATCGCCTACGTGCCGCAGCGCAGCCAGGTGGATTGGACCTTCCCGGTAAACGTGGCCGACGTGGTGATGATGGGCCGCATCGGCAAGTTGGGGCTGCTACGCTGGCCCAAGCCCCGCGATTGGGATTACGTGCATCGATGCCTGCAGGTTGTTGGTATGGCAGACCTGGCTGACCGGCAAATCGGCGAGCTATCAGGCGGCCAGCAGCAACGCGTGTTCATTGCCCGGGCATTGGCTCAGGAAGCGGAACTGATGTTGTTGGATGAGCCATTGACCGGCCTGGATATAACCTCACAGGAGGACATCTTTCGCATCATAGAGGAGTTGCGCCAACGAGGAGTGACGGTAATGATCGCCACTCACGACTTGAACCTGGCAGCGGAACGCTTTGATCGGCTGATGTTGCTCAATCACCGCCTGGTGGGATTGGGGCAACCGGATGAGGTTTTTACTCCAGAGCGACTGATACAGGCGTACGGCGGCCATATGCGATTGATCCAGACCGACGACGGGCTGATGGTGCTGAGCGATACATGCTGCGGAAAGGGTCACCACCCCCACGATGAATGACCTGTTAGATTTGGTTCTTGGTCCACTGGCCTATCCCTTTATGATCCGGGGCTTGTTGGCAGCGGTCACCGTAGGCATTGTGTGTGCAACGATCGGCACATATGTAGTACTACGTGGCATGGCCTTCTTTGGCGATGCGTTAGCCCACGCAATCTTGCCCGGCGTGGCGGTAGGCTATTTGATCGGCGGCGGGGTGCAAGGACCTCTCTTCTGGTGGGGTATGTTTACCGCCATTTTGACCTCTATTGGAATTGGTGCCCTTATCAAAGGCAAGCAAATCAAAGAAGATACCGCAATCGGCGTCTTCTTTGCAGGTATGTTTGCCCTGGGCATTGCCTTGATCTCCAGCGTGCGCAGCTATACCGTCGACCTGACCCACTTCTTGTTCGGCAACGTGTTGGGCGTGTCGCAAGGCGATTTATGGTTGACGGCTGTTTTTGGTGGGCTGGTTATTCTGATTATATTGGCCTTTTACAAAGAATTCCTGGTCCTCTCTTTTGACCCGGTTCTAGCCTCCACGCTGCGCTTGCCGGCAGGAGTGCTAAGCTACCTGTTACTGGTGTTGATCGCCGTCACGATTGTCGTCTCGTTACAAACGGTGGGAGTTGCCTTGATGGTGGCAATGCTGGTGACGCCATCTGCCACGGCTTATTTGCTCACCCGTCGCTTGCCAACCATGATGCTGAGCGGCGCTGCCATCGGCGCCATCTCGGCCGTAAGCGGCCTGTATCTTTCATACTACGTGAATGTCGCATCGGGTGCGGCGATTGTATTGGTCTGCACCCTTCTCTTCATTCTAGTCTTTCTCTTCGCCCCGACCAGGGGGATAGTGTGGGAATATGCCCGTAGGAGACGAGATTGAGCAGCTCAGGGTTGTTCTTTGACGAAGCAAAAATACACGTAAAAGCGGGCAACGGCGGCAATGGGGCCGTGGCTTTTCGACGCGAGAAATACGTCCCTCGGGGAGGCCCGGCCGGTGGCAATGGGGGTGACGGAGGCGATGTGATTTTGGAAGTGGACCCTCAGTTGAACACGCTGGTCCATTTCCAAAACCAGGTTCACTTCAAGGCCGAACGTGGGACACACGGCAAGGGGAAGAACCAGACGGGGGCCCGGGGAGAGGATACGATCGTCTTTGTTCCGCCCGGCACCATGGTGTGGGACGCCACCACGGGCGACCTGCTGGCGGATCTGACCGCGCCTGGGCAACAGGTCGTCGTCGCCCGGGGCGGACGGGGTGGACGAGGCAACGCCAGCTTTGCCACATCCACGCGCCAGGCCCCACGCCTGGCGGAACGGGGAGCACCCGGCGCAGAACGCTGGCTGCGGTTGGAACTCAAACTGCTGGCCGACGTGGGCTTGATTGGCATGCCCAATGCCGGCAAAAGCACCCTGTTGGCGGCAGTCAGCGCGGCCCGGCCCAAAATCGCCGATTACCCCTTCACTACCCTCCAGCCCAACTTAGGCGTGGTGACTTTGGACGACGGGTCCGATTTTGTGGTGGCCGACCTTCCAGGTCTCATCGAAGGCGCGCATGCAGGCGCGGGGCTGGGTCACCAATTCCTGCGGCACGTCGAGCGGACGCGTCTGCTTATCCACTTGCTGGACGGCGCTGCCGACGATCCGCTTCGGCATTTCGACCAGATCAACCAGGAGCTACGCCTCTTCAACCCGACTCTAGCTGACCGGCCGCAAATTGTGGTTCTCAACAAAATGGATTTGCCCGACGCACGGGACCGCTGGCCCCTGGTAGAAGCGGCGATGCAGGCACGCGAGTTACCGGTCTATGCGATCTCCGCAGTGACCGGTGAGGGAGTGCGCGAGTTGATGGGACGAGCGGGACGGATGCTGTCCAGCCTGCCGAGACCGGAGCCTGTAGCTGACGAAATCCCTATCTTCCGGCTCGAGGACAGGCCTGAGTTCACCATCGAGCGAGAGGGAGATAGCTGGCGGGTGCGCGGCGAGCGCGTCGAGCGGCTGGTAGATCAGACGATGTGGGAATACCACGACGCAGTGCAGCGGGCGCAGCGCTTATTGGAAACCATGGGCGTGCTCGACGCTCTGCGCCAGGCCGGCGTGCAGCCCGGCGACATAGTTCGCATCGGCGACATGGAACTGGAGTGGATATGGTAGAGGCTTCAGTTAAACAGTTTCTTCAGAAGCTCCAGAGTCGTCTGATTAACCGGTAGCTTTTCCAGTTCTCCAGATGTAACCCAGCGAGCATCGCGCGCATCGTCGCCAGAATGTAATTCGCCACTCACGTAATTGGCCAACAAGTCCACGATAACGTAGTGAAATCGCACGCGCCCGGCATCGTCTCGCAGGATGACGTCAAAGGTATAGACCGGCTCCCCTGCCCGGATAGTGAGTCCCGTCTCCTCCATTATCTCCCGTTCGGCGGCCTCTTGCAGCGTTTCCCCCAACTCCACACTCCCGCCAGGGATGGCCCAAAGCCCTTCGCTGGGCGGATGGCCGCGACGGACCAGCAGAACCCGGCCATCTCTCTCCACAATCGCCCCCACCGCGACCTTAGGGGCATCAGGATACTCTCGCGCAGACACGTCGTTGGCTCCTATACATGCAAGAAATAACCCATTCCTGGCCCAATCCTACCTCCACCGAGCCTCAGTCTGGGGAGTCATTGCCGCTATTGTACACATTGTCGACACAGATGACAAGGAACAGTTCCCTATGGATCACCTACATCAAGTTCAGTACCTCCTTAGAGGTGGGTTGGGCCTCAGTGCCACCTGCTGCGCGGATAGATAGCGAGCCACAAATGCAAGCAAAACGCAGGGTGCGCTGGAGGTTCCACCCTGCCAGATGACCGTAGATGAAGCCGGCGTCGAAAGTGTCCCCTGCGCCAGTGGTATCCACGACCTCAAGCGAAAGCGCATTGGCCTTGGTTACCTCCTTACCTCGCTGAGCGATGGCCCCCTGTGCACCCAGCTTGGCTGCTACCGTGGGAATATGCTGAGCGAAAAAGTTCAGGCTCGTCTCAAGGGTGCCCTTCTTGCGAGCGATGGCCTGAAAGATGGCGCGCAACTCTGCTTCATTGGGCAAGAAAATGTCGGTGCGTTCCAGGCACTCCCAGAGCCCATCGTCCCATGTCTCGCTAGGATCATAGTTGGTGTCCATAGACACGGTGAGCGCGTGCGTGTGTGCCAGGTCGAAGAGGGCGGGGAGGTTGGGACGCAGAGCGTCCAGCAGGAAGTAGCTCCCGATGTGCAGGTGGCGGGCGCGCGCCAGGTAGCTGAGGTCGATTTCTTCGTAGTGCAGGGCCGGGATGCAGCCTGGAAAGGTCAATATGGCCCGATCGGTACCACGTGAGAGAATGACAGTCAGGCCCGTCTTAAGATGGGGATCGATCACCGCACCAGAGGCATCAATGCCGCGCCTTTCCAGTTCTCGCAACAAGAAATGCCCAAATTCATCGTCTCCTACTTTCCCAATAAACGCGACCCGCAACCCGAGTTGAGCCGCTCCGCACGCGAAGATACCGGTGGAACTGCCTGGGGTGAGGTCGGCGCTCTCGATCAACTTCTCCACCTGACCGAACTCGGGGGTGACATCACCATACAGAATCAGGTCCGCGTTTAGCTCGCCGACGGCCAGGATGTCAAATTCTTTCATAATGTGCTCCTACGGGTAGTCCTCATACCAATGACTCTCCATTGCGAGCGGCGAGTGGAAATCAGTCCAGGGGTGGGCCAGCGCCTGGCAGAGCTCCGTGGCACGCGCCATTCGCTCTCTGGCGACGGTGAACAGGAACACATTACGCTCTTCCGGCGCCAGTTCCACAGCTTCCTTCCAGACAGCCCGCCCCACGGCAACCCCGCTGGCCCCGGCGCGGACGGCGGCAACCACCTGACGCAAATAAGTCTCAAAGTCCACTCCCGCGCTGAGGAGGACCCAGGGGACACGAGAACTCCCCGTCAGTTCCTGGCAAGCAGCCAGCCACTCGGCCTCGTTGGGAACAGCCCCAATGTCTAGCGGGAACTCGGCCTTGAGCACGTCCACGCCGGGGATAGAAGTCAGCCGGCGGGCAGTTTCTATCACGACCCGTTGGCGCTCCTGGGGCAAAAGCCTGGGTTGGGCTGGGTCCGGTGAATAGGAAAGCGGCTCAAGGAACAGCGGGATGTCAGCCTCCAGGCACAAGGCGCCAACCTGTTCCACCAGGGTCTCAATTCCAGACACAGTGGGCGCATCTGGATGGTAGTAGACCAGCAATTTAACACCGCTGGCTCCCATGCGCGCGACTCTTTGTGGGCTCCAGTCCGGCATGATTTCGCTCAGGCGACGGCTGGGACTTCCGGTATAACCAGTGCGCTCCAAAGCCACGATCAACCCTATTGCTCCGGGCAACGCTCCACTTGTGATGACTGGGGTTGCACCATACTCTGGATCGATCAGGATAGAGGATGACACAGGTGCCAAAGCCGCAACGACCGCGCACTTGAAGTCCACCATCGCGTCGTCGGGCACGGCACTTGGGTCCTGAGGATTCAGCGCCCGGCGTAAGTTGTTGCGGTGATCTATGGCTAGGATAGAGAAGACTCCGCGCGATATAGCGCATTGCTGCAGCCGGCGGATCTTGCCAACAGAAAGTGAAGTCATTCAGTTTCCCCTGTCAAAATGAAACGCGCCTCGGTCAATTCTACACATCCACTGCTCGACCGTAGCCACATGCATACGCATAGTCCGCAATAACAGAGGCAATCTTGTCGTAAATCAGTTCTCCGGGGGTGTTTGCCAGCATCCTGGCCCTGACCCGCTCGTACTGCACTGGCAAGAATTGACTTAACAGGGTCAAAGGTGCAGGATATGCTTGCAGGTTACCAATCAACCGGGCCAAAGATTTCTGAACATCCAGGTCAGGCCAATAATAGCGCGAGCGATCGCTGAAGCTGTACTTGCGGGCGAATTGGATGTAAGGCTCTGGTCCGGCGTAATACTTTTTCCAATGAGCCGGGTTATCTGACATAGTATCGTCAAGAACCTGGACAATATGGGACAATTCGATCCCCTTCCGTTTAGCCAGCCACTCCGATTCCACCAAGGCCAGGGCAAAAATAGCTTCCCGAAAAGCAAAGGTGAGAGCCGGGCCTACCTTTAGAAGGGCGAAGTGGTCTTCGACCATGGCACGTAGCGCCTCGCGGGTTTGATAATCGGTGGAATGAGCCTCGAAGATAAGCTGCTCATCCGTCTCGATAAAGCGGGAGAGTTGAGACACCGCCTGGCGATTGTATTCAAACAGAGAGTCATCACCATATTCAACACCCGGTTGAACCACCACGGCGATAACCCGTTGCCAGGCGGCGTCCAGCCTGCGTCGCCTGAATGCCTCTCTGGTCAGTTCAATCGTCTCCTGGGCGTCTCCAATTGTAGTCGCGGCCAGTTCATCTTCATTTTCTTGCGCTCCGCCTGGCGGCGGAACTTCCGTACCGATCACGTAGCACGGTGCCGCCTGGATTGAGTCCAATTCTAAATAAGTCGTCTCCGCGACCAGGCACAGTTCGGCGGCCCGCTCGGCTGAAATTGATTTGTCCAGGGGAGAGTCGGGGTCGTCGTCGGCGCACTTCACGCTGGCGTCCAGGTGAATCTTGGTATAACCGGCCGAGACGCAATCCTGAATCAGCGTTCGGGCTTTGGCCATAGCCTTTTCTGCTGGTTCGTGCTGCCAGGGGTTGGGGCCTAGATGATCACCCCCCAGGATGAGCCGCTCCCGGGGAAAGCTGAATTTGTCGGCGATGCCCCAAACGTAGCGATGGAAGTCAGAGGGGGTCGTGCCAGTATACCCCCCGTACTGATTCACCTGGTTCGAGGTCGACTCGATGAGCAGTGGCGGTGCGTTTTTGATGGCCTGACGCACACAGGCTTCCAGCACAAAAGGATGGGCCGAGCAGATGCTATAGATGCCAACCGATCTGCCGCGTTTATGGGCGGCGATGATATCAAGTAATGATTCTAGAATTCTTCAACCCCCGTCTCTAGAAGAGGAATTCTGGGAGATAGTCACGCTCTACCTCAACCATCTCTGCAAACATCTGTCGCACTTCAGCCAAAGAGCAGACGGCAGCCGTGAGTGGATCTACCATTAACGCATGCACGGCCGCTTCCCGATCCTGCTCCAGCACAGCCGCGGCAACCAAATCATGAAAAGCCATGTGCTGTTGATTGAGGATGGCTAATTGGGTGGGCAACGGCCCAAAGTGGGTGGGCTCCACCCCTTTCTTATCCACCAGGCAGGCCACCTCGACCACGCCGTCGTGGGGCAGGTTGTCAATCAAGCCGGTGTTGAGCACGTTGCCATAGATGACAGCCGGCGTGCCGGCTTCCATAGCCTCCATGATGTACGAGGCGAATTCTGGACCGCGCTCGAACTCGAACTCTTTCTTGCCGGAGAGATAGTCACGGATCTCCTGGTCGCTCTCGGCACGCCATGCCGGCCAGTTGTTGGCGTAGAAGCCACTCTCACCGCGGTAGTCGGAGCGACAGTAGCGCTGGATGAGGTCAGGGCGTTTGCGGTAGTAGCCAGTGTACTCAGAGACGTGTCCGCTGCTTTCAGTGGGGAATGCGCCCAAGTGCAACATCATGTCGAAGCGCACCGGGTCCTGCTCATAGATGGTCGGGTCCTGGATGCGCTGGCGCAATAGCGGGTAGAGGTTTTTCCCATCGCGCTCAAGCTGCACGAACCAGGCCAGGTGGTTGATACCAGCCGCGCGCCAGTCAATCTCCTCGTAGGGGAGGCCCAGGTAGCCAGCCAGTTGCTGGGAGGTGTGCTGGATGGAGTGGCAGAGACCGACAATGGGCAGCGACGAAGCCCGGATGCCGGTCAGCACGGTGAGCGACATAGGGTTGGTATAATTCATGACCAGGGCGCGAGAGGTCAGGCGCTCCACGTCCTTCAGGATGTCAAGCCAGGCCGGCAGCGTGCGCAACGCCTTGAACAGCCCACCGGGGCCAATGGTGTCGCCGATGCACTGATCCACGCCGTACTTGAGCGGGATTTCATAGTCGTGGCGGACGTTGGCCAGGCCGGCGACCTCGATGGTATTGATGACATAGTCGCTCCTGGCCAGCACCTTGGTCCGGTCGGTGCTGGCCTCGACGGCCCAGTCCCGGCCACTGCGAGCGATGAGGAACTCGGCCATGCGATGGGCCAGTTCCAGCCGCTCAACGTCAATGTCCACCAGGGCAAAGACACCGTGCTCCAGCACCGGAGTGGAGAGGATGTCGGTCATCAGCTCGGTGGCGAACACGGTGCTGCCAGCACCTATAATCGTAACCTTGATTTGAGACATAAGTGAATCTCCTCCTCGCATCTCGTTCAACTCGACAGTCCTTTCGTGGGCCGCAGTAGTAGTAGAGTGGGTTTCTTACCTGCCATCTTGTGGCCAGTATGGAAACCAGCCCTCATGCTCATTCAACTCGACAGTCCCTTTGTGGGCCGCAAGGTGAGGGTGCCATCCGGGTTGGCCTTCTGGTGGCAAGCCCAGCTCATCGGGTAGCATACGCCTTTTACCTCGATCTCGGCCTTCAGCTTCAATCCTTTCCAATCCATGCCCTTCGGCAGGATGAACTGGGCTTGCCGGACTTTGCCTGGCAAGGGATAACCTGGATCGAGGCTGCCGCCGACGTTCAGTGGCATCATCTCAGGGCGCAAGTTGGGATCGAAGCGGAGCCGGCCACCTGCCGCCAGGATCAGGTTCAGGGCGTGGCGGCACGCGGCCCGGCTGACCTCGTTGAGCGCCACGATCGAGCCGGAGAGCGGCATAAATCATGGCTTCACTGGTTTCAGGTAAGGCTTCGGTCTTTGCCCAACCTTCTATACCAACCCAACCAGGCGAAGGTTCGTTCGACCACCCATCGGTGCGGCAAAACCTGGAAGCCGTGAGCGCCTTTCGGACGTTTGACAATGGTCAAGGTCCAGCCGGAGGAAGCATACGTCGAATGGTTGGGGTGTGCTGGGCTCGACGAGCCCAGCACACTTGTCTGACCTTCGAGCGTGATGCCATCTACCAGCACGGATCCATCCACGCGTCCAGATTGAGGTTCTTCTTCATCGAACTGAACGTCCAGGCGTTAGCCTGCGGGCAGAACTTGGTCTTGCTCAGTTTGTACTCAACCTGGAAGACAGCCTTCCCGGCGTTGATGAAGTTCAGCAGCCCGCCGTTGGGGTAGTCGCACTCCCTGTACTGGAAGCACTGTTCGTTCAGCGCCCAGTCGAAGTACGGTTCCAGATCAACGACCTGCTCTATGTCGTTCTTCAGACCCACCGACAGGCCACGCGCGTGGGCCGCGTTCGCCAGCCACTGATTGTAGTTGAGCTGATCCTGGTAGGTGATCGTGCCCGGACAGCCGTTCTTGTTGGAGTAGGCGTCCACGTTGTCCGGCTCGACGCCGTCGAAGCCTTTCTGCACAGCCAGGTCCATCCGCGCCTCCATGATCGGGCCGAGGATGTCAAGCCGGCGGATGTCCAGCCACCTCTCGCCTGGCCAACCGTTGCGCCTGCACTTCACCTCCTCTGGAAACTGGCCGGCATCCGGCCGCCAGTCCTCCCAGGAACCGGCACTGAAGTAGGCGATGACCTTGCGGCCCTGAGCGTGCAGCGAGGCCACGACACTGGCATCGTTGTCGAACAGGTCAATGTCGTACATTTGCACGTTGTAGGACTGGTCAACGGGCAGGCCGGTCAACTGCCATTGCCAGGTCACACCCGGGGAGGGCTGCCACCAGGGCCCCGGCAGGGCACCCTCGGCATGCGGCAGACCCATCAGCAATAGACCCACCAATACAGCCACGATTGACACCGAGCGCAGGATAAGAGACTTGTTCGTAATCATTTTACCCTCCTGACTTGATTTCTGCCATCGTTCTATAGGATCTCACCGCCTTGACCTTGGCCAGGTTCGTTTGCATATCTAGCAAATCACCACCTCCTTCCAATCCGGTTCTTGTCCTCCGTTGATGATGACCAGACCCAGCGAGCGCGTGGTCACGAAGCCCCGCGTAGGCGGGACGAAGGGGACGTTGCCCCGCACCGGGGAACGAGCGTAAGCGGTGTCAATCAGGCGGCGGGGCTCGTGGTCGCGCGGGTAGCCGTAGTACGGGTCTTCGACACCGATGCCGGTGACCGTCTCCAGGTAGTCTGGGAAGTGGATGCCCAACTTCTCGGCGTTCTGAGAGAAGAGGCCGAAGCCGGAGTGCCGCTCCCGCGGACAGGAGTGCAATGTGCCGCAAAGGCTTCACGGTTCACCTACCGCTTGACGCCGGTCAGAGCAATGCCTTCGACGAACTGCTTTTGGGCGATGAAAAATACCAAAATGAGCGGCAGGATGCTGATCAGAGCACCGGACATCAACACTGTGAATTTGCCCCCCATGACCAGTTGCTGCTGGAAAAAGGCCAGCCCAACCGTTAGGGTCGTCCTTTGCATATCAGTGGGCAGATAGACAAGAGGGTGTAGCAAATCATTCCATGACCACTGGAAGACGAAAATGGACAACGCCGCCAGAGCCGGTTTGGATAAGGGCAGATAGACGCGCCAGAAGATTTGCATCAGCGAGGCACCATCCACGCGGGCGGCCTCGGCCAGGTCACGTGGAATGGTCAAGAAGTACTGTCGCAGCAGAAACGTGCCAAAGGCACCCCCCCAAAAAGATGGCAGCCACAGCGGCGCCTGTGTGCCGATCAGGCCAAGCCACTTGAACACGATGAAGTTGGGAATGAGCGCGACCTGCCCCGGGACCATCAGCGTGATCAGCAGCAGAGTAAAGAGCAGGTTGCGGCCGCGGAACCTTACCACGGCGAAGGCAAAAGCGCCCATGGAGCAGGTCAGTAACTGTCCGATAGTAGCCAGGATAGACAACTTGAAGCTGTTGAAAAGCAAGCGCGGGAACGGCAAATGCTGCCACAGTTCCTTGAAGTTGTCGAGCGTGGCCGGATCGGGAATCAGAGTCTTGGTGTATTGATCGGCCGGCAACTTGAACGAGGTGGCGACCATCCACAGAAAGGGTGTCACCATGATGACAGCTACCAGGGAGAGCAAGAGATACGTTCCAGAATCCAGGAGGTTATTGCGTGCGCGAAGGCCGGGGGAAATCTTCATAGCCATATCTCCTATTCATACACCACGTAACGGCGTTCCAGCCAGAAGTAAACTGCCATGAGTGCAATCACCATGACAGCCAGTTCTATTGCCAGAGCACTGGCCTCGCCCATGCGGAAGAAATTGAATCCACGGCGGTAGATAGAAAATACGACCACCGGGACCGAGCTATCCCCCTGGCCGCGCCGGGTAAGCATATAAATATATTCGTAGGCCTGGAAGGCATTGATCGTCGTGATCAGTGTTTGGAAGAAAATGCTGGGGGTGACCAATGGCACGGTGATGCGGAAAAACCGCTGCCAGCCACTGGCGCCGTCCACCGTAGCAGCTTCGTAATAGTCGCGTGGGATGGCTTGCAGCCCGGCCAGGAAGATGATCATCCCCTCGCCAATAGCGCCCCAAACGTTCACGATCACGACCGAATACAGGGCTTTGCTGGGGCAGAGCCAGCATACCGGCTCGCCACCCAACCGCTCGATCACGTAATTCAACAGGCCGGTGTCCCGACCGTAGATCATTTGCCACACCAGGGCCGCCGCGACGGCTGAAGTGACCACCGGCAAAAAATACATCGTGCGGTACAGGCTGATGCCGTGAATCCTGCGATTCATCAGCACCGCCACGGCCAGCGACACCACAACAACGCCCGGCACGTACATGGCGCTAAATTTGATCGTGTTCAGAAAGGATTCGAGCAGATCTTTGTCGGTGAACAGTTTGATGTAATTTGTCAGCCCCACCCATTGCGGCGGGGTGAGCAGATCCCAATCGGTGAGGCTGATGAGGAGCGTTGCCGCCACCGACCCCAGCGTGCCGAACATCAGGCCTATGATGGTGGGAGCCAGCAACACCCCCAGCCAGAAACGCTCCCCTCTCAATGGCTTAATTCCAGATGCTTCCATTGACATTTTCCTGGATACTCGTCCTCCTCCCTGACCTTACCCTCTCTTTATTCTGGGTTCAAGGGCAGACGGGGAGGACGAAGAATTCGAGGGTGCTTTTGTAGGGACGACGTATGTGGCGCCCCTACAAAAGCGTTGCGCTAACCCTGTCCGCCCCTGAAGCATTCTGGGAGAGAGTAGGAATCCCCTCTCTCAGTTCTGGAGGGAGGCCAGGGGTGAGAACCGAAATGCGGCTACTACTGTTGTTGCTCTGCCAGCACCGCGTCGGCGTCGGCCACGGCCTCATCCAGGGTCGCGTCTAGCTCAGCTTCCCCAGCCCAAATATCGGCCATACCATCACCGATTGCGCCGGACCACTCCGTATAGCCCCTGAAGATCGGCTTGAGATGGGCATACTCCAGCGAGTCCAGGAAGACCTTCTGGTTGATCGCCCGTCCGTTTACATCCTGCTCAAGGAAGACCGGGCTTTCAGCAACAGACTTGAGCACCGGGATGGCCAGGCCCAGTTCGGTCAGACGGGTCTGGCCGGTCTGGCTGAGGGCGTACTTGACGAACTCCCAGGCTGCGTCCGGGTGTTTCGAGTCCTTGGCGATGACAAACCCGGCGCTGTTGACGCTGGTCGCCTGCCCGGCGGGACCGGTGGGCATAGGAGCCACGTCCCACTGGAACTCGACGTCTTTATATGCAGGCATTGCCCAGTGTCCATGGGGCCACATTGCCGCCACACCAGCCTGCAACAGGTCATAACCATATTCACCGGCGGCGATCGTATCGGGCATGGACTTGTCTACAAACGTCATATCATAGAACAGCTTCCAGGCCTCACGCGCCTTGGGCTCGCCGATCAGGGTCTGGGTGTAGTCGGAGCTGATGACATCGCCGCCATAGGCCCAGATGGCCTCACTCCAGCACAGCTCCATGTCCCACAGGTCGCAGGAGTAGCCGTACTGGTCAGTCTTGCCGTCACCGTTCTTGTCCACGGTCAACTTCTTGGCCATCTCGCGTAGGTCCTGCCACGTCCAGCCCTCCTTGGGGTACTCCACCCCAGCGGCGTCGAACATGTCCTTGTTGTAGTACATGACGATGGTCTGGAAGTCACGCGGCAGACCGTAGTACCCGTCTGCCAGCTTGTAGCCCGAGAGGGTCTGCTCATAAACATCATCCAGGAAACCAGGGGTGGCGTCGATGTAGGACTGCAAGTTCAGCAGCACCCCGCGGCTTTGCCAGTCGAGGAAGAGCGGCGCGTCCATAGCAAACACGTCCGGGGGTGTCCCGCCCGCAAACAGGGTGTCCAGCTTAGTCCAGTATGAGTCCCATTCGGACACGTCCATCTTCACCGTGATGTTGGGGTTGGCAGCGTGGAACTCGTCAGCAATTTGCTGCCAGACTGTCAGTTCCTCTGGAGCACCCCAGGCCATAAAGGTGATCTCCACTGCCTCTGCGGGTGCCTCAGCGGCTTTTGGTGCCTCGGCGGTTTTTGCCGCCTCAGTAACTGCAGGTTTCTCAGGGGCAACCGGCACCGCAGTCTGAGCCGACCCACAGGCGGCCAGACTGACAACCAGTAAAACAGCAAACACGCTCAAGAATATGCGCTTTTCCATCACTTCCCTCCTTTTGCGGTTTCGTATCGTCTCGAATCGCACGGCCTGAAGAGGTTTGTCCAAGTTTCAGGAAACTTAGGACAAGCCCGTCTGGATAGGTCACTCTTTCGCACCTCGCTAGCGCTCACCTCCTTCATATCAATCTCCCTGAGGCACGGCCTCGATGAGCAGCGAACTTTCGAAGGCTACCTTGAGCGTGGTCGCCGGCCTGCGGCGTGTAGAAGGCGTAATCGTTGGGCTTATTCCCGTAATCCAGGGATCAACCGCTGCGCGTTTCGGACGTACAGTTTTTCCAGAACCGCGTCCGGTAAGTGGATAGCGTCCACCTTCCAACGGCCCTGGATGGGGAAGCCCGGGTATTCGATCTGCTGCTCACCCGTCTCAAAGAAGCGCCAATGAACGTCGTAAAAACGCTTGACTTCCGAAAGATCTTCCTGATCCTGTTCCTCAAACTCCTCCCACCCGAGCACCAGGTCAGTACCAAAGATCACGCGGTCCTGGTGCTTGAGAAAGAACGCTCGTACCTCATGTGCCGGGTGACGGCCAATCTCGCCAATGCGGGCACATGTGTCCACGTAGAAGTTGGGATAGCGGTCCAAGCAGGCATCTACATAGGTCAGGTTCTCCGGATAGTTGCCCAGGTGCGCGCCGATGAAAGTTGTATCGGGATGCCGCTCGATGACGCGGTTGCGCTGGGCCAGCAATGTGTCGTGGTCAGGGAACTCTGGCCGGCCGAAGTGCCAGTTGGGGTGCAGTTGCAACTCCTCCCAGCGCTCGTTGTTCTCGTCCAGCGGCTGGAAAAAGGCTACCGGGTCGGCAGTGTGGATGAGCACAGGCACACCCAGTTCGCCAGCCCTGGCCCACAGAGAGTCCAGGCGAGGGTCGTCTACGGGAATCAGGTTGTCGTCGGTGTCTCTGTAGCGCAACCCGAATTCTTTAAAGATCTTGAGACCCTTGGCTCCTGCGTCTACCTTGCGCTCCAAGTCCTCCGCCATGCGCTCGCCAAAGCCTGAGGAGGTATCCCTGAAGTCAGGCGTGGGGAAGTAAAGCACGCGGTCGCCCAGCACTTTGCGAAAGGCGTCCATGCCTTCCTGGAACGGAATGCCCAACACCTCAAAGATGCCCAGGTTGATTACATGGCTCAGGTGGTTGGCCTCCATGATAGCTGCCAGAGCGGCCACCATGTCGGGGTGGACGTGCATATGCGCATCAATGACCTGAATTGTGTGCATTGCACCTCATAGTTCGACGACTGCTTGTAGATTGCGCGGACGGTCCGGATTTAGCCCCTTCGCCAGCGCCCGATGGTAGGCTATGCGCTGGACTATTGGCAGGTAAAGCGGCCCGCGCTCCCACTCGTCCAGGCCGCTACGCAATTCGACGACGTGATCGGGCTGCCAGCCGGCAAACAGTGAAGCATCCTCGGCCAGCGCTAACGTACGCGCCCCTAATTCCTTCATATCCGTTAGCACGGAGAGTTCCTCAGCCAACCCTGTGTCGGACAGGAGCCCCACCACCAGAGTGTGCTCATCCGCCAGAGACATCGGCCCGTGGCGAAATTCTAAAGGGTGATAGGCTTCTGAATGAGAAAGGGACATCTCCTTCGTCTTGAGCATGGCCTCATTGGCCAGGCCATAGAGCGGGCCGCCTCCAAGGAAGAAGATGCGCTCGATGTCCAAGGCTCGCCCCAACTCCTGGGGTAAGTCCCCCAGCCGATCCACCAAACCAGCGAGGACATCGGGAAGCCGACGCAAGCGTTCCAATCTCCCCTTATCGCTAGCCAGAACAGCAGCCAGGGCTTGGGTGAGCAGAAACATGCTGGTGAAGGAACGGGTCTGCGCGACAGAGTGCTCCTGTGCGTCAGGAGCAGCTAACGTGAAATCGGCCCTTTGGGCCAGCGGGCTTTCAGGATAACAGGTGACGGTAAGAACGGGCCCCCCTTGGGTCTCCCGGAAGCGACGCAGCGCGAGCAATGTCTCCGTCGTCGTTCCCGAGCGAGAGACAGCGAGTAAGAGCGTCCTGCTGGGGAGAACTGTATGGGTGAAAAGCCACAATTCAGAGGAGGGAAGGGCGCGGGCAGGGATACCGGTACGATGGCTGAAGGTCGCCGCGGCAGCCTGGGCCAGGTAGTGAGTAGACCCACATCCGGCGACGAGGATTTGGTCAAAGTTCGCTTGATCAAGAAAGTCTTGCAGCGCTGACTGGCTGGCGACGAAGGCCTCCAGGGTCATTTGCCAGACCTGGGGTTGACTGAGGATCTCTTGCCAGGTATGCGAGTTTCTTGTCATGTGTGATCTTCCTCCCCATCTGGGCCAGCTACAATGATTCGAACCCCCATTGCCTCTAAACGGGCCAGTATCTCGGAGTTGGAGTCCGAGTCGGTCACCAAAGTGGAAATGCGCTGTACCGATGCCAGGTACGCGGAGGCAACCTTGCCGAATTTGGTGTGGTCGGCCACAACGATCAATTCCGGCGCCATCTGAATGATGGTGCGGTCGGTCATCACTTCGGGTAGATAGTCGTTGGTCATACCTGCGTCCAGGCTAATGGCCCGCATGCCCATAATGACCTTATCCACTCGCACTTCGCGCAGGGCCTGCTCGGTGATGTGGCCCACCAGGGAAAGCTCTGAGGCACGCATCATGCCACCTGTGACCACGACTGTCACACCCTCGGCGGCGGCCAGTTCAGTGGCGACGGTCAAAGCGTTGGTGACCACTGTCAGATTCTTGCGGTCAACCAGGTAGCGAGCAACGTAGGCGGTAGTAGAGCCCGAACCAATGAAGACTGAGTCACCATCTGATACCAGGGAGGCCGCAGCGCGGCCAATACATTCCTTGCAGTGCTCCGCCTGGATCATGCGTTGGACTACGGGCGGCTCAGGGGGTGCGGGGACCGCTGCGACGGCCCCGCCATGAGCACGGCGCAGTATGCCCTGCTCAGCCATTGCGCGCAGGTCACGCCGGATAGTGACCTCGCTGACGTCAAAGCGGTCGCTCAATTCGGCGACGGTAACCTGCCGGCTACCGCGAACAGTCTCCAAAATTAGTTGCTGGCGTTCTTCCTTTAATAAAGCAGCCATATCGCCTCCAGGGTTCAAACATAATCGAAACTAAATCCGTCCCAATTTTATCATAATCAGTCATCAATGTCAATAGGTTTTGATCAAATTCAGCCTGAATCAAAACAACATGCGCTCGTGACTATCTAAATGTTGAATTTCAGGGCAGGGCGTGTTTCAAAAATGGTGAAGACTGAGGAATGCAGAATTCCAGGTAACTGCCTACCCTCCCGCAGTTTCAGGCAAGCGCCAAAGAAGAAACCGTTGCTACACTCGACAATTCAGACGTACGATGTCCAGTGAATGCAACCTGCCCCGTGGGGGGGCTTTGCTCTGGGAGGGTAGGCGGAGTAGTTACAGCACATACTACCTGCCAGACGAAACGCTTATACTTTGAGATGTTTGAACTGGGGCAGATAGTCGCGGTTCTGTTGGAGCATCTCGTTGACCATGTCTTTGATCTCGGCCAGTGAGAGCACTGCCGCCGTCAATGGATCATAGGCGATGGCCTGGAAAACCAGGCGTGGATCCCCACTCAAGGCGGCCTCGACGGCCATCTCCTCGCTCATCACACTGATGTGAACCAGGGTCAAGCATTGGGGAGGCAACGCCCCCACGTGAACCGGGTGAAAACCTGCTTTATCCACATAGACAGGCACTTCCACACACGCTCCCTCCGGCAGGCCGCTGATCAGCCCGGTGTTGGGCACGTTGCCGTTGAAGGAGAAGATCTCCCCTCCCTTCAAGGCATTGATAATGTAGGCTGCGTATTCGTGCTCCCGCTCCAGACTGATCGGAGTTTCCTCGGCGAACCATGCTTTTGCCTCATCTTTCCAGGTATGTTCTCTCATCTGATACTCTTTCAAGATGTAGGCATGCTCGCCCGGGTTCCATCCCGTGCCGTGGGTGCAATACTTTTCGATCAGGTCGGGGCGCTTGCGGAACCACCAGTTGTACTCCGAGTTGTGCCCGCTCGATTCGGTGACGTAGTAGTCCAGATGCAGGAACATCTCGTTGCGGACGATTTCTTCATTGTAAACCTCGGGTTTCTCCATGGCCTCGCGGATCAGAGGGTAGGCGTCTTTGCCGTTCCACTCGTACTTAAGGTACCATGCCTGGTGATTGATGCCTGCGCATGTGTAAGTAATTTCTTCGTACGGCGCCCCGATCCAACCGGCCAGCATCTCGGCAGTCCCCTGTACACTGTGGCAAAGACCGGTAAGCCGGATGAACGATTCGCGCTGCATAGCCCGACACAACATGGCCATGGGATTGGTATAGTTCAGCAAGACTGCGTTGGGGCAGTGGCACTCCATATCCTTGACGATGCCCAACATCACCGGGATGGTGCGCAGTGCCCGAAAGATGCCCGAGGGGC
>JAHELX010000505.1 GCA_024643945.1 Anaerolineales bacterium | reverse complement strand
GGCTGGGGTGAAGGGCTTGGCGGCGAACGGGGGCTAAGCGCGCCCCCCCCCAGCAGCGCGGCCTTCATCTCCGTCATCGTGGCAAAGCGGTCTTCGCGCCTCAGCGTCACCGCCGTGGCAGTAGCATCGTTCACACGCTGTGACACATGTTGGTTGAGGCTGCGCATGGAGGGGAAGACCAAGGGGCTATTCGAGGGATCGCGGCCGGTCAGCAAATGGTGAAGCATTGCTCCCAACGAGTAGACGTCGGATCGTTCGTCGGTTTGGTGCTGGCCGTATTGTTCTGGCGCGGCGTAGCCCGGCGTACCGAAGACGATGGTATCTTTACGCTGGCCCGGCTTGTAAATGCGGGCGATGCCAAAGTCGATCAGTTTGATGTGCATACCGCCCGTCAACTCCATCACGTTGCCCGGCTTCAGATCACGATAGATGATTTTGGGGTTCTGGCTGTGCAGGTAAGCCAACACGTCGCACAGTTGCGCGGCCCAGGTTACCACCCGATCCTCCGGCAACCCGCCAGGGCCCCCCTCTTCCAAGATCTTGAGCAACGAGCGGCCCAGGATGAACTCCATCACCATATAGTGCCGGCCATCTTCTTCGAAAAGGTCGAAGACTTTGACCAGGTTGGAATGGTCTAGTTGGGCCAGCATCTCGGCTTCCCGTTTGAAAGCAGCCAGCACATCGGGACGTTCACTCGGTTCGATGACTCGCTCATTCATTTCCTTGATGGCAACAATCCGGTTCGGTAATCGGGCATCCTGAACCTTGTAGATAGCGCTCATACCGCCCTGGTCTATTTTGGCCTGAATCACGTAGCGTCCCCGGCTCAGGCAACGCCCAGCCGACAGGTCGCCGCTCCCCATACGAGGGCCTGTAATCAGCGATTGACCACAGAGCCGACAGTTGCGAGCTTCGGGGCGGTTGCTCCCCCGGCAGACAGGGCAGCGGGTAATGCTGGTGTGACAGCGGGGGCAGGTGCTGATATTGGATGGCAGCGTATGGCTGCAACGCGGGCAGATTTCGGGCAGGGTAAACGGAGGACGGCCACAGCGATGGCAGTAGTGGGCCGTGGGACGCACGGGAGTGCCACAGTGGGAACAAGACGTGACCGACGATGCCCGGCCTGGCGTGCCACTTAGCCGCTGGCCGCACCCCGGGCAGAACCCGGCGTCCGCCCGGTTGGCTGCGCCACACTGTGGGCAGGAAATCGCCAACTGTAGGCCACAAATGTAGCAAAATTTAGCGTCGGGGCGGTTGGAGGCCCCACATCTGAGACATCGGGACATAGCGAGCTACCTTTCCATAGAGGATGAGAATCGCTGGCAAAAGCTTGCACTCATTGGCGATGGAGGAAGGTATAACTCGCCGGCCCAAAGCGAATTGTCGAGCGATCTTTGATGGCGTTTTCGCGACCGGTAACCGGCTTCTCCTGGGCAGGGTCACCGTGGTAGCTCACGTAAGTGCCACTTTTGCTGCCCAGGTCGCGCACTACGTACCGATCGTTGCGCCACTCGATGGCCGCGTGATGGCGCGAGACCGTCTCGTGGTTGATGACCAGGTCGTTGTCGGAGTCGCGCCCCACGCAGATGGTTTCTTTACCCAGGGCGTCCAGCTTGAAAACCGCCACCGACAGATTGTGTCCGCGGGCCACCAGCACGGCGAATGGCTCTGGTTGCCAGTCTTTCAGGCGAACGGTCTCATCGCGCGGCGTGCCCAGTTGCCACTCCCTCAGTCCTAACAACTGGGGGATGCGGCCCATCTCCTGGCACGAGAGTCCAATTTTGTCTGACGAGCGCACGGCCAGGCTGGTCATAAACATCGGCAGGCCAGCCGCCTGCACGGGGTAGTCGCCGATGTCAATCCGGCTGCCCTCCGGCAAGTCGGGGTAAAAGACGATGAAAGTCATCACCTCGCCATAGTCTGCCGGCCAGGGGCGGACGACCCCGGCGCTGATCTCGTCGCCGTGGGTTTCGCACCACTTCTTCCAGGCAAAGTAATTGGTCTGGACTTGGTTGAAGGGATTAGGCCGATCCGGGTTCAGGACGACTTCTTTGCCGTCGGGTTTGATCGCTTTCCACTCCCCCTCGCGGCCACCCACCAGCCGATCCCAGGCATGTTTCAGTTCGGCCAGGAAGATGGCATTTTCCTTGAGGACCACCACGTCAATTTCGTTGCCCCGGCCAGGGTGAAAGTTGAGCAGCAATACAAAGTGATCATCCTGGGGCAGGAGATACTGATAGAGTTCAACAAGCGTTTTCTGCTCAGCAGGGTTGTGAGGCCTGCTGCCGTACCATAATTCAACGGTCATAGCTGACCTCCTGTGTCTAAGAAAAAACAGTTTCGAAAGTGGGCGGAAAGCTGCGCCCGTTCGAATTGCCCATCACAGGGCATGGCCAGGGGCACCTCGAGACTTATCACCTCCTTTCGCGGGCCCGGCCGTCGGTTTTAGTAGGACAGAGCATTCATTTCATTCATAGTAACTTTGCAAGGCGTAGGGCGGGCTCGCAGCCTGCCGATGGACCACGGTTTGTAATGAAGCCAAGATTACTAAAACATGAATTGCAATCCCAGGATGGATTCTTTCACAATAGTCATTCCAACTTCTGAGTCAGCCGGCGCGTCTCGTAACGCAGTTTCTTGGTGGCATGCGGGTCCAGTTGGCCCTGCTGCGCCAGGTGTTGAGCCTGAGCTTGCAGGGCAGCCGCCAGGTCATCCTCCCCCATATCCAGCAGGCGGGTGGCGGCGGCTTGTAATTTGCGGGTGGCGCCGGTGATGTCGCCCGCCTCGACCTCTTGCAAGGCACGCGTACCCAGCTTGAAGGCGCTGACTGTTTCCACCAGGTTCATGACCCGGGGGTCAGGCGGAACCATTGCCGGGTCGAGTGCGTACTGTACAATTGCGTCTTGCCGCACCTTCTCGCCCAGCGCTCCGCTTCCGGGCCCGACGGGATCATAGGCCAGCACAAGTTGGGCCAGCCGGTAAACCCCGGCCGGACGGGAGGGAGCAATGACCTCCAGCAGTAGGGCGGGCGGAGCATTGCGCTCCAGGTCACCCAGGGGCAGGCTGTAGCTGCCGCCCAAACTGGTCAGTTGTCCCAAGTCACTGATGACCGGCTTCACCCGGAAGGTACGGCGTAGCTCCGCACCCTGCACCAGGCGCAGCTTAAGTTCCAGGTTGCGGTAGGCAACCGCCTGCACAGCGCTGAATTCCTGAGCGAAGGCGGCCGGCAGTTCAGAGGGATCGCCGATAAGGTAGGCATTGCCACCCCTCTGATCGGCCATGGGGATGAGCAGGTCTTCGTTGAACTCGCCCCCCAGGCCCATGGTGCTGATGGAAATGCCAGCCGCGCCGGCCATCTCCGCTTGGCGGCGACACTCGGCTTCGTCCACTGTAAAGCCGTCGGTCAGGATCAGCATGCGGCTAATGTGGGTAGGGACTGCGTGATGCCGGACTTCGTCCAGGCCCAGCGCCATGCCCCGGCCCATGTATGTGTCGTCCCCCAGGCGTAATTCGTCCAGCTTTTCAATTTGCGGTAAAAGGCGCGTCTTTTCAGTCCCCGGCGCGGACGGCACTATGGTGACAGCGTGGCCAGCGAAAGCTATCAGCGAGAAGACGTCGGCCGGGCGTAATTGCTCCACCACCACGCGCAGGGCGTCTTTCAGGCGATCGATCTTGCGTGGGAAGCGAGCCATCACCTCAGGCGGGATGTCCTGCGCTTCCCAGGCCGGTACGCCATCAGCGACCACTTCCCGCAGCATGCCCAATTGGACTAGCTCGGCCATTTGACTGTCGGTGGCCAGATAGAAGTGCATGGACTCACTAACGTCTACCACCAGACCCAGATTAACCGGGGCCGGCCCGGTTGCAGCCGCACCACCTGTCATCTCCACCTCGACCAGCAGATAGATCAAGCGCAGCGGCCCGTTCGCCGGGAGGGTAGGCGTGTTAAGCGTGCACGTAAGGGCGAGTTGATCTGTCATACATATCTCCTCAACATCACGATCTCCCGTCACTCGTCATTCGTCATTTGTCACTTGTCGTTCGTCTTTGCTCGCCGCCCGGTCTCCAATACTCCTTGCACCCCCCTCGCTCTTTCAATCTCCAGCATCCAGCGCAGGCCGTCTCCGTATACATCGCGGCGCGCGCACATCTGGCGCAGGGCGTCAGCATAGCCCAGGCCGGCCAGGGTCTTATAGGCCACCCATTCGGCAAAGCCCTCCCAGGCCAGTAGTTCACCGCCAAAAGGGTTGTGTTCGGCCTGCCAGGCGTGGGCGCACTCGTGGGCCAGCACCCGCATAAGGAGTATCTGCGGCAAGCCCAGCAGGACGTAGATGCCCCGCTGCCGTCCCTGTCGCAAATAGAATCCCAGCGATTGGTCCAGGGGTTGCGCATCTCCATCCAAGTGTTGAGCCATTAGCGCCAGTTGATTCCTGTCCACCAGGTAAACCGGAGTGGGGACGTTCAGCGCCAGCCCCAGGTCGCGGTCGGTGATGGCTTTCACCTGTTCAAACAGGGTGCGGGCAACCACTTCGTCGTAAATGGCAGTCCTGTCGCAGCGGGAACAGACGTGGTGACCGTCGGGCAGGGCACGTCCCTCCTCCTCAGCCACCAGCGACCCACAGGCGACGCAGGCTGGCCGCATTTGACCGCACGTCTGGCAATAAGGGCCGTAGCCGTTCACCTCAATGTAATCCCCAGCGATGATGGCTCCGCAGGCGCGGCAGCGCGGCAGCTCGGCACCACAGCCCGGGCAGGGGCCGGCCCAGCTCTCGTGGACTGGCGTCCGGCACGAGGGGCAGCGCACAACCGAGCCCAGGCACTGGTGACAGACGGAGAGGCCGCGCCCGCTGCTCCCCTGCCGGGGCTTGAAAACTGCGCCGCCCCCCTTCAGGGGCTGGCCGCATAGGGAACAGAATTTCGGGGTGATCGTCATATCACGTCCTTGCGTTTCTGTATGACAAAGGTGAGCCCGCCAAAGGCCAGGGCGGAACCCGCCAATATC
>JAHELX010000504.1 GCA_024643945.1 Anaerolineales bacterium | reverse complement strand
GGTCTCGCTCGCCCAGGAAGTCGGCTTGGGTCTGGGAGGTATTCGTCAGCCAGGAGGTCCAGGTGCCGGTGATGCCCACTTTGTACTGCACGGCGTAGTCGCGCAGGCCGGACTCGCCGTCCTGCCCCAGCCAGGAGACGCGGAAGTGGAGCGGGGCCACGGGAGGCGCGGCGATGGTCACGGTGGGCGAGATGGTATCCTTGAAGAGGGTGAAGGGTTGTGGGGTCTGGTTGCCGGCGCGGTCGGTGGCGGTGACGGTCAGGGTAGCGCTCAAGGTGTCGTTGGTGTCGAAGGCATAGGGGTGAGAGCGGGTTGCGGTGGTGGCGCCGCCCAGGCCATAAGTCGCCCCGGCGCCGGTCGCCTCGGGGAAGGCCAGGCTGAAGAGGCCGGCCAGGGTGTCGGTGGTGACCCTTCGACTTCGCTCAGGGCAGGCTTGGTGAGGGTGAAGACGCCACTCCCGTCGCCGTAGTAGACGCTATCGGTTACGATATAACCGAAGGGTGGGGCGCTGGTCAGGGTCAAAGCCAGGCCAGGGGGCGTACTATCCAGGATGAATCCCTTTTCGTCGCCGGTGGCGACGTTCCCCGCCCGGTCTTTAGCGCGAACGGTAGCAGTGTAGGGACCCTCCTGCCCGCCGGTGAAGGTGGTCTGCCAGGGAGCCCCCGGCGCCAGGTAGCGGGTGGCCGGGTCGGGGCCGTCCACCTCGGCCCAGACGTCGCCCCGGTAGAGGGGATCGGTCTCGGTGAACACGGCGGTGAGGGTCACCGGCTGGCTGGTTCGCTGCCACAGGGGACTGACGGCGGCCTGGGCGTCCAGGTCGCGTATTGAGCCTGGCGGCACGACGAGTGGGGCGTAGGCGGCTAAGGATCGGTTTGACAGAGCGAGTACTTCAAAGCATAATCATCAGCAAGCGGATAAAGTTATAGGAAGGACGATACGATGAGTGAACCTCAAACCGCAACGATCCAAACTGAAGTCCCACTTGCCCTGTTGACAGAGGTACAGAAGCTGGTGGATGCTGGCTGGTTTCGCAGCCTGGACGAAGTGATGCTGGATGCCCTGCGCCGGTTCGTCGAGTCGCACCGGACAGAGTTAATGGAGGAGTTCATCCACGAAGATATCGAGTGGGGCCTTCACGGTGAGGAATGAAGTACCTCTGGACGTCATCTGCGATGCGGGCCCCTTGATTCATCTTGATGAGCTTGGCTGCCTGGATCTGTTGGCCGATTTCCGTAACGTCTTTGTGCCCGAACAAGTGTGGCGAGAAGTCGAGCACCACAGAGCCGCCGCCCTCAAATATAGCGAAGTGACGCTCCAAAGGGTGCCTGTGGTTCTATCAGCGGAGGCATCGTTCCAGTCACTCGTGCGAGCCTTGACGCTTGCTGTTGGAGAGCAGGCTGCTCTCTCATTGATGTCGCGTCATCCCCAAGCCATTCTATTAACTGATGATGCCGCTGCGCGTCTGGCGGCAGTGGCGTTGGGCTACAAGGTACACGGGACTGTGGGCATATTGCTGCGAGCAGTCCGCCGCCAACAACGTACGCGTGACGAAGTCCTGAGCATCTTACGTCACCTCCCCGAACAATCTACCCTTCACATTCGTCCTGGTCTTTTACAAGAGATTATCACACAGCTCGAAAGACGATAAGTTAGCCCGCGCGGAGGTAGTCTGCCCCAGTTGCCGCCAGCCGGGTTGGGGTATATCACACTCGACCCTACTCATGCTACGATCTGTGCGCGATATGCCTGGCAAGGCCTGCGTCGCCACCCCCTGTCGCCCGCCGTACCTCGGAAGTGAGTCTCATGGCAGGTAGCGGGACTCAAACGGCGACTGTGTGCAGCCACCAGCTTGCCCCAAAGCCGGAAACAGTCGAGTCGCAGACTCGCCTGGGCCCGCCGGCAACACCGGCCCGGCTTCGACCCAGGCGCTGGTGTTGTTCACGTGGTCCGTGGCCTGCACGCGGAAGTAGTAGCTCTGGTCTCGCTCGCCCAGGAAGTCGGCTTGGGTCCGGGCGGTGTCGGTCAGCCACGAGGTCCAGGTGCCGTACTGCACGTCGTAGTCGCGCAGGCCGGACGCCGCGTCCTGCCTGCACCTGGGGTGCGGCACAGGTGCCCGGACCAGGAGACCCGGAAGTGCAGAGGCGCTACCTCGGGGGCGTTGATGGTGACGCACTGAACATACTGAAGCTGCTGAACGGTTAACTCGTTTCGGCGGCTTCCCTGGCCTGTCCTGACCGGACAGGCAGCGAACTCAGTGTTTTAGCGATTCAAAAGAGCGGCGGGTAGGGCTTCGACCATACCCGCACAATGAACTATACCACTCTCCGAAACCCAGTAAGAACAAGAGTTACTCCAATTCTCGGAGCATCGCCTGTGCCTCTTCCAGGTAATTTGCAAGATTCACTAAGTCATCAGTCTCTTCTTTGTTAGCTTCTTTTATGAATTGCTCAACATATCCACGTGCTTGGCTAACATTGCCTGACTCTCGATAGAGGTCAGCAAGGTCGAGAAGGGCTTCAGGTTGACCTAAGTCGACTGCCTTCTTGAATTCACGTGCACTAGAGTGCATGTCTCCCAATGCCTTCAGAATGTATCCTTTACGTTGATGCGCTACATCATCATCGGCATCTATGGCGATTGCCTGATCAACTTCGTCCAAAGCTGTTTCAAGATCTCCTTTCAAATACAACCCGTAGGCCAAATCAGACCGTGTCGCTGCATCCATTGGGGCAACACCAACAGCTTCTCGCCAGAACCCAAGAGCTTTCTCCAATTTATCCTGCTTCAAGTAGACATAGCCTATAGCCGTCAGTAGTAATGCGTCATTGGGTGACCTCTCCAGTAATGTTTGATATGCTTCCAATGCTCTATCCAAGAATCCTGTTTCACATAAGGCGCTGCCAAGAAGATATGTCTCCTCGCCTGGCTCTTTGGACAAGTTAGACGCCTTCTCTAAAACTTCTACAGCTTCATCGAAACGCTTTGCCTGGAAAAGAAAGGACCCGAGCAAGCTGTACAACTGGCCATCATTTGGAAACAATTCAGCAGCATTCCGCAAAATAGAAATGGCACGCTCTCTCTTGTTAATGTGCCAAAGTGCCCAAGCAAGGCTTTGCTGCACCGAAGAGTCTATAGAGTTCCCTTTTTCAAGATGTTCAATAGCTTGCTTAAAGTCGCCCTGCTCTAAATACACCCCCCCTATAAGCGCACGAACGTCATCTCGATTTGGCTCTATCTTGAGAATCTCTTTATAGGCTTGAATCGCTTCTTCCCTCATAGCCAATTGTGCATAGATGTAAGCCAAAGCCATATTAATCATGGGTATCTTGTTAGAGTCATCATTGGTTCTTAAGGCGGCCTGGTAACTCTGTAAGGCTTGTTCAAATTCACCTCGATCAGAATAAATCGAACCTAGGAGATAATATGTTTCAGAATCGTCCGGCCTTGCAGCCATGACTCTCTCTGCCCAGTAGCGAGCCTCATCAAGCTGTCCGGTACGATGCAAACAGTACGCTAGATAGTACATACCTCCCACGTAATTTGGATCAAGGGCTACGGCTTTTTCAAATTGGAATATTGCATCTGCATACCGGCCGCGTTCCAGAAAGGTCACGCCCGAGTCATAATGAGCCTTTACTTTGAGATAGCTATCTTTAGACTTTCTGAATGGGTATTTCAATTACCGAGCTCCTTAATAGTGCAAGATGGTATCTTGAGGCTTCCTATTGGGGCCGCGAGACTGGCTTGTCCAGTCCTCCAGTCCTGGCTTTGGATGGTATACGGCTTACAGATCTCCAAGGGGCCTGCCCATCCCTATTTGGCATCAATTTCATCTGCTGCTTCGCTCGCGAGGCAGGCTTATCCCAGTGCTCACACTTTACTCTTTGCCGATCTACCTTCATCCTATCTGTAGCTCTCTAGCCGATATGACATCCATAATTGCTCAGGCAAGTCAATTTAGATTACCGGTAACTGCGGCTACTATGACGCTTGAGATAATAAATACTTTCTGCTGGATCCGAATATCAGGATTCTTGATAGTCTCGCCTAGGAAACGCCAAAGTTCTTTCTCGTCGTCCGGTGGTCTTGGCGGTTTGTGCCCCGGCGGACCTTGGGGCGGGCCTGTCGATTTAACCACATTGGGTTGTGTCAATCCTGCCTTTATCCTATGACGCTTTGCTACCTGACGCTCTATCTGTCGCTGTTTATCAGCAAACGAAAGTGAATCGGTCCCTGCTATTGCGTCTGCGGACGAGCCGATTCCTCGTCCATATGCTTCTTCCATTCGCAAGGTCGAGGTGCCGGGCAAAACCCAAGTAGGAGCCACCCTGTCTGTTTTAGGATTTGCAGCTACATAGGGCAGTGGGTATTCAGGGCCTACATCTTGCATAGCCCAGTCCGCCACCATGGGCCCACCATAGTAGATATCTACATAAACTACTGCGGCAACCCCGGCTGTCGTTGCTACAACCGGCGCATAAGGCCCTGCACTTTGCACTCCCTGCTTGAGAGCTTCGACCATTTGTTCCAACGTCACAGGATCGATTGGCTGAGTTGGCGGAGGGAGTACGCCGCCCACAGGACCCTGATGTCCGGTAGGATCTCCTCCCTGCAAGGGACGGTTCAACACATAGCTATACCGATTCAACGCCTGCGGATTCCCCGCCTCCGGCACGACCGTATCCGCGCTGACGAAGCGCCCCAGCCCCGGGTCGTAGTAGCGGGCATTGTAGTCCATCAATCGGAATCCGGCCTCGGCGCGTTGACCGGTGAAGGTGAAGTCGGTGACCAGGGTGCCGGTGATCCAGCGCTCCTCGCCGTAGGGCAGGTAGCGCGTCTCGGCCACCAGCGTGCCGGTGATATCGGTTGTTAAGGAGGTCGATCCCAGGTGGTCGCTATGGATGAAGTATACCACATCATCCTGTCGCATGGCGATTCGCTGGCTGCCGTGGTAGTAGTACTTGGTGACGCCCAGGGAGACGGCGCTGTCGTCGTCGACGGTGA
>JAHELX010000503.1 GCA_024643945.1 Anaerolineales bacterium | reverse complement strand
ATGGGTGCGTTATTCAACTCGGGCCAGACGCCGGTCACCATTGTCGTCCATGCGGGGGATGAGTAGGTGGGCGGGCGGCTGATCATTAGCGCCGAAGCGCCGGCTTCGAGCAACGTCTCCAGGTTCGGCATGTCTAGCGAACGGGTTGCGGCGTAGCCCAGGCCACCAATCACAACTACCACAACGCGCTGAGTTTGAGCCGGCATTGGCTCGCCGAGCGGAACCCGAGCCATCGATAACGGCGATTGATAAGTATATACTGACTGCTGCAGGGCATTGGCCCCACGGTAAGCACCAATAGCCGCCGCTGCCAAGATCAGCAGACTGAGAAAGATACGGGCATATTTTGGCATAGCAGGTCCAGGCCTCGGGTCGGCAGAGGAATGGCGGGCCTCGCCGGTGAGTCATTTGCCTTCGCTTAGGATGAGAATACAGATTCGTCGGGCACCGACCTATCCGGGTGCGAAGGTCGTTGGATTCTACCCCGCGCTGCCGCTACGCGCAAATAGCCCTATACGCGGCATAAGTGCCTCATTCAGCGTTCTCCGCCAGGTCTTCCATCTCCAGCGACGTCGTGATGGAAACGCAGTCACGGATGGTGCGCGCAACCGGGCAGTTGTCAGCGTGGAAACTGTGGGCACGCATTGCCGCCTCGCGTTTGTCGGGGGCAAGGCGCAGGTGATACGTTACTTGAATGCGCCGTACAACCAGCACATTCCCCTCTTTTTCGATCTCGCCGACCGCCTCCGAGATGAATCGTCCTTCTCCAGCCGGAATATCGCGCGCCTCCAGCGCGCCTCCCAGGGTACCCGTCAGTCAACCGGCGGCTGCGGCTACGAGATAGTCCAGGGTTGCGGCGTGAGGTTCGAGGACCTTTGGATCCACACGGTAATGCTCGGCGATCTCAGAGTGAACGCCGAAGTAGATCGGTTCCGGCTCTACCGGCAGATAGGCTCTGCGCAACGGGCCTTTCACGCGCTCAATACGCACGTGGGAGCGATACACAACAGATTCATTCATCAGTGACCTCCTCTAAAGTGATTCTGTCCCCCCTGTCCACCAGCAGCTTTTTCCCTCGCCGGAGAGTAAGGAGTCTCGGGAGATTAAGGGGAAGAAGTATACCTTAGAATCTTAAAAGTCTCAAGCACACCCGCGGCTTGACGAACCGGTGCAAAAACGTTAAGATATATGGCACCTGGCGGGCATTACCTGAATGCGGTGTCCATGACTTGCATCAACCAATGAGGAAGGAAGCATTGACCAATGGCTAAACCAGTTCACGTCACCGACAGTACCTTCGACACCCAAGTGCTTAAGTCTGACATACCTGTTCTCACCGACTTCTGGGCGGAATGGTGTGGGCCGTGTAAGATGATTGCCCCTATTCTTGAAGAAATCGCCGAGGATTACGACGGTCAGATCAAGATCGCCAAAGTAGACGTGGATGAAAATAACCAGATAGCGATGAGGCTGGGCGTGCAAAGTATCCCCACCGTGATTCTGTTCAAGAACGGGCAAGCGGTGGAGCGATTGGTGGGTGCCATGCCTAAGGAGCGATTACTCTCGCGCATTTTGCCTCATCTGCCCCCTGTGTCCGAATAGCTCTTGACAAGCGGACTGAGACGTGCTATACTCGCCTCAACTAATAGTAAAGACGTCGAACAGGATGAGTAGGCGTCAAGGCGAGGTTCCAGAGAGTCGGGTACTCTCCGCTTAGAGTGTGTGTGAAAAGTAGGGTGGGGCAGCCTTTTCCCCAAAGGGGACCTATGGGCCGGGCTGCCGAGGCAGGCTAGCCCATAGGTCCCCTCTCCCCTGTGCAGCCCCGTGGGGGGCTTTCCCCTGTGCAGGGGACCATTGGGCGCTCGGGACCGTGGGTGGGGAAAAGCCCACCCCACGGCTTTTCAGACAGATTCTTAGGGAGGGGGCTGAAAGCTCGATACCAGCGCAGACGCTGAATGGACCTGGGAGTTGCAGGTTGAAAGTTGGCTATGGTATGTGCCCGCCAATGAGTATGCCGTGCCGGAGCCGCCACCGTTATCAAGGCAGAGGGTATCAGACGCGCTGTGGCGTTACGTACCTGCAACGAGTGAGGCTGGCTCACCGGGTTTGAATCGCACCCCGCCATCACGGCGGGGTTTTTGCTTCTGCCGGGTGAGTAGCCTAAATTGGGTGGCACCGCGGGGAGCTATCAAGCCTCCGTCCCTTATGGGATGGGGGCATTTTGTTTTACGAAGGAGGTTACATCACGATGACTAGAAAACGTATCCTGACCGGCGACCGGCCAACTGGTAGACTGCACCTGGGACACTACGTGGGCAGTCTGCGCAACCGGGTCGCCTTGCAAGACGAATACGAGTGTTTTTTCATCATCGCCGATTTGCACACGCTCACTACCCGGCCAGAGAAGGAGCATATCGATGATCTGGCCGATAATATCCGCCAGACAGTGCTGGATTACCTGGCGGTGGGCATTGATCCAGACCGGGCTACCATCTTCGTGCAAAGTGCCGTTCCGGAGACTTACGAACTAAACACTCTCTTTGGCATGCTGGTCAGCGTGCCCCGACTGGAGCGAGTACCTTCTCTGAAGGAGATGGCCGGGGCAGCCCATTTGGAAGTAATGCCTTTCGGGCTGTTGGGCTACCCTGTGTTGCAGGCGGCCGACATCCTGCTGCCGCGTGCCCATCTGGTACCGGTTGGCAAAGATAACGAGGCGCATGTTGAGGTGACCCGTGAAATCGCCCGCCGCTTCAATCGGCTGTATGGTGATGTCTTCCCCGTGCCGGAGGCGCTCATCGGCGAAGTTCCGACGCTGGTCGGCACCGACGGACAGGCGAAAATGAGCAAAAGTCTCGACAACGCCATCTACCTGTCGGACGACGCGAAAATGGTGGAAAGGAAAGTGATGGGTATGTTCACCGATCCCAACCGGGTACGTGCCGACATCCCCGGTCGGGTGGAGGGCAATCCGGTCTTTATCTATCACGATGCTTTCAACCCCGACCGGGACGAGGTGAATGATCTCAAAGACCGCTACCGGCGAGGAAAAGTGGGCGATGTGGAGGTCAAGAAGAAGCTGGCACGTGCCCTCAATGCGATGCTGGATCCAATTCGCGAACGACGCGCCCACTATGGAGCCCAGCCTGAGTTGGTGGACGACATTTTGGCCGAGGGCAACCGTCGCATGCGGGCTGAGGCCGCTGAAACGATGGCGTTGGTGCGGGATGCCATGGGGCTGTACGGGTACCGGCACCGGGCCAGCCAGCCGTCCGGAGTGGATAGCCAACTCTTAGCATCAGTCAGCAAGCTGATATTTTGTTGATAGGGGGAAATTTCCGGCGTGAAGCTATCTGAGGCGCAGCCTGTAGTAATAGGCGACACGGTCGGTGCGTGTCGAAGTGAGTTCACTGGAGGATCAGGGATGTATCTCAGCAAAGTCAGAATCAACAGTGATCGTTATCCAACCCATCGATTCTATCCGTTCAATATCCCAATTCTCAACAAGACGACCGAGCTGACCTTCAGAAGACCTGTGGCCTTCTTTGTGGGTGAGAACGGATCGGGCAAGTCTACCTTGCTGGAAGCCATCACCAGAAAGTGCGATGTCTGTATCTGGGACAAGCCCAAGCGACACGTCGCTCACAACAACCCCTACGAAACCCGACTGGCGGACTATATCACTGTGACGTGGTCAAATGGAAATGTAGCAGGCTCCCTTTTCAGGGCTGAGGCGTTCCGCGATTTTGCCGATTTTATCGATGACGTTGCCTTGTGTGATCCCGGTCGGCTGAAATATCACGGTGGTCACATCCTGAACACGTTGTCCCACGGTGAGGGGATTCTGAGTTACTTCAGTGGTCGTTACCGTATCAAGGGCATCTACTTTCTTGACGAGCCCGAGGCCGCACTCTCACCCGCGAGCCAGATAAAGCTTTTGAACTTTTTGCAGCAACTGGAGGCGGGAGGTCATGCCCAGTTCATCATAGCCACCCACTCTCCCCTCCTGCTGGCCTATCCGGGGGCCCAGATCTTTAGCTTTGACTCGTCCCGCATTGAGGAGGTGGTCTACGAAGATACCACTCACTACAAAATCTACAAACAGTTCTTGGCTGATCGGACTGTATTCTTGGGTAGCGGAGACGCCTGCATGCTATCGGAGGCTGGCTGATCACTAAACGACTTTTCAGACAACCTCTAATCGGAAGGAGGCATGTTACTGAAAATAGCTATCGTTATTGATCTCTTCCGTGTGTAAAATCCGACACTTTCATAATCTCAGGAGGAACAAAGATGCCGCAGTACAAATACTTTCTACAAGAAAAAGATATGCCTACCCATTGGTACAACGTGATCGCGGATATGAAGCAGCCCCCTCCTCCATATCGGCATCCGGCAACGCTGGAGCTACTTGGGCCTGACGACCTGGCGCCGGTCTTTCCCCAAGCGCTCATTGAGCAGGAGGTAAGCACAGAGCAGTTTATTGAGATCCCCGACGAGGTGCAAGACGTGCTCAAGATGTGGCGTCCCTCGCCCCTCTACCGGGCTGTCCGTTGGGAGAAGGCGCTGGACACTCCGGCCAGGATCTACTACAAGTGGGAGGGCGTCAGCCCGCCAGGGAGCCACAAGCCGAACACCGCCGTGGCCCAGTGTTATTACGCCAAGCAAGAAGGCCTGGAAGGCTTTGCTACCGAGACCGGGGCAGGGCAGTGGGGAAGTGCCCTGTGTTTCGCTGCTCAACTCTTCGGCCTGACATGTAAGGTCTTCATGGTTGCCGTCAGCTTCCAGCAGAAACCCTACCGGCGTATCGCCATGGAGACATGGGGGGGCGAGGTCGTCCCCAGCCCCAGCTCAGAGACCAACGCCGGTCGCGCGATCCTGGCTGAAAACCCCGAAAACCCAGGTAGCCTGGGCATTGCCATAAGCGAGGCCATAGAGTACGCCGTCACTCACGATGGCTTGAAGTACTCGCTGGGCAGCGTGGTCAACTTCGTGCTCTTGCACCAGA
>JAHELX010000043.1:10706-19293 GCA_024643945.1 Anaerolineales bacterium | reverse complement strand
AGGATAACAGGCAACGTGCGCGTCTTGATGGATGTCGTGATCAACAGCGCGAACAGGAATTCGCTGTAGGACAACATAAAGGCAAAGAGCCCAGTACCGATCAAGCTGGGCAGGGCTAAGGGGATAGTCACTCGCCACAATATCTGAAAGGGTCCACAACCATCAATTTCGGCTGCCTCCTCAATCTCCCGCGGTACACCTCGGAAGTAAAGGGTGAGAATAAGTATGGTAAAAGGCAGGGTCAATACAGAATATACCGAAATCAGGGACCAATAGGTATCCAGCAGGCCCAGTTTTTGGACAATCGCATAGTATGGCACGGCCAACGCTACCGGGGGGATGAGGCGACTGAGGGTGATGAAGAAGAAGGTAGTACGGCGCCCAGGGAAACGCAAGCGGGCATAGGCATAGGCAGCCAGGCTCCCAGCGATGAGATTGATAATCATAACCCCTGCTGCTACCAATAAAGAGTTACCGATAGCCCGTGGCACCAAACGCACCTCTTGAGAGATCATGGTGCGCATTTGCCCCGAGGTTAAATGCGACTGAGGAATCTGGCCGGTAAATATGTAGACGTAATTATCGCTGGTGGTACCCAACCCAAACCAATTGGGAGGGAACTTCAGAATAGACTCCTCCGGGATGACGCTGGAAATGAAGAGCCACACGATGGGAGCGAGGATAAAGAAGGCCAGCAATAGTGCGCCAATATACGTTACGACTTTGGTGCCTCGATTAGCCATCCTATTCCTCCACCAGGGCGTCCTTGGGCATAGCGCGAAGGAGCCCAAAGATGACAACAAGCGAGACCAGTGCGATAAGTACTGCCAGGGCAGCGCCACGGCCGAAATTCAGCATCTTGAATGTCTCAGCCCAGGTGAAATAACTGATAAGTGTGGTAGCGGTTCCCGGGCCACCCCCGGTGAGGCCATAGGTAATATCAAAAGCGGTCAAGGCCACCAGAATCTCGTACAGGGTGACCACAACTAACATGGCCTGAATACCAGGTATGGTTACATACCGAAAGCGCTGCCAGGCACCGGCCCCATCAATGGCTGCCGCTTCGTAGAGCTCCTCGGGAATGGCCTGCATCGCCGCCAGGGTCAACACAGCAGCCATAGGAAATTGAGTCCACACGTGAGCGATGATCACAGTCAACATGGCCAGGCTGGGCGTGGTCAGCCACTCAATATAGTTCGAAATAATTCCCACCCCGTACAGTCCGGCATTCAGTGCGCCCCAACTGTCGGCGAAGACCCCTTTCCAGATGACACCGCTGATCGCCGTGGGGATCGCCCACGGAAGAAGCAGGATGCCGCGCAAGGCGATATCTCCCGGGAACTTCTGATTAACGAGCGAAGCGACGGCGACTCCCAAGACGACGATCGCAGGCACTGCCAGCGCACTAAAGGTGAGGGTGTTTCTCACTGTGCCCACAAAGTAGCTACTGGTGACCACCTGCTGATAGTTCAACAACCCCACAAACTTGGTCGGCAGGATAGGGGAAAGAGTCCGAAGGCTGCCCCAAAGGGCATAAATATAAGGATAAACGGTGAAGAGACCCACCAGCAGTATGGTAGGGGCGACCATCACCAGAGCAGCACGAACCAGGCCACCGCTGGAGCTTCTGAGAGAACGTCGTACCGACGCCGGCCTGGTAGGCTCAGGCCCACTCTTGAGCTTATGCTCTACCCTTAGATCTCCACTCTCCATAGCTTCCTCGACCTTTAAAGGAATGAACTACTCAGCTACCCTTGCGAAGGTTGCAAATAACCTGGCTAACAGGGCAGTTTTCGGTAGACCAAGGCATTTTCACTCTGAAAACTCTCACCAACCTTCGCAAGAGTCATCCGGCCTGAGTAGTTGCAAGGGATGAAAGGCGGGTACCCGCCTCGGTTGGTCTGCTGACAGGTACCCACCCATCGAACGCTTGAGATCAGGCAAACTGCGCTTTGAGCTCCTCAGCTTTGTCGGCCGCAGCCTTCATCGCATCGGCCACCGAACTCTCGCCGGCGACAGCGCGCACCAATTCGACGCGCATGAACTCGGCCCAGATGCCGTACCACACCGTCTGGTTGCGCCCACGGGCCTTCTGCGCTTGCTCCTTGAGCATAGCCGGGTCGATCCACTGGGCAAAGGACTTTTGCACGTCGGGGTCGTCGTAGAGCGGCAACTGGCCGAAGCCCAACCCCTTCTCCACAGCCCAGCGCTTGGCAACTTCGTATTGCCCCTCATGCTCGCCGCCGAAGTACTCGATGAAGTTCCAGGCAGCATCCATCACATCCTTACCCCGGTCCACGGCCATCTGGGTCATCGTGTAGAACTTGGCGAAGCCGTAGGTCTCGTGGGTCTTGCCCGGCATAAGAGCCAGCTTATACTGTCCAGCCAGTGGCGAGGTCGCCTGGTTGTTCAACTCGGCCAGGTTGTAGTTGTAAAGGACAGTGAAGATGTGGGAGCCGGTGTTAAGCGCCTTGACGACGTCAGTCTCGTGAGGCAAAACGGTGATGGCTTTGGCCTTGTACTGATCAGCCAGCCACTGTAGTTGCTGCCAGGCCTCACTTCCCTCGTCGTTGAAGAGGACATCGAAATTCTCGTTGAAGAACTCACCCCCTCGTCCAAAGGTCATAGCCGTGAAGTTCTCCAGAGTGGTGGGGTTGGCTTGGGCAAACTCCAGCGCCATAGGTGTTTCCACACCCTTCCCCTGCAAGAACTTCAGTTGGTCCGCCAATTCCTCCCAGGTCTCGGGCGGCTTGTCAATGCCATTATCCTTCATCAGCTTCTCGTTATACAGGAAGCTGGTGATGTCGGCATAGTAGGGCAGACCATAGAGTTTGCCATTATAGGTCATGTCCTTCACCGCATAGCCGACAATTTTCGGCTTATACTCGCTGACTTTGGGGAAGTGATCCTCCAACGGCACCACCCAACCGGCTTTAGCCCACTCCGGCAACCAGTCACCACCGCTGTAGGCCACGTCAGTGGGAGTCTTGGAGTTGAAGCGGTTGACCATTGTTTCGTGGTAAGCCGTCCACGAATAGTCTGTCAAATTCACCGTGGCGCCGGGATACTGTTGCTCGAACAGTTTGATGTTATCCAAGACTGTTTCGACGCTATAGCTCCAGACGATGAAGTCTAAGTTAATCGGGGCGGCCGCTCCTGCCTCAGTAGCGGGGGCAGATGTGGCTTCGGGCGCAGACGGAGCCGCCGGCTGGCCGGGTGCGCAGCCAGCCAGGCCACCCAGGCCCAGAGCCAGACTCGCTCCGGCCACCCCCTTCAAAAAGTCACGGCGACGCATACGACGACCAGATGGCGAATGCTCATTGGTGCTCATTTTTGTCTCCTCCTTCTGTCAAGGATTTGAATTGAAATAGCCAACTTGAGACTTACAAAGCCCAAACGCAATTCTTATTCCGGGAGAACACCCTGTCCCTCAGATGTTGCACATAGGCAAGACCTCCTTCGCTAAATAACGACTGGGGTGCTTCCGCAGGGCATCATCTACCCTAAGGGCCGCCCCTATAAAGGCAAGCTCACCTCACGTCCTTCGGCGATGGAACGTTCGGCAGCCAGAGCCACCTCCAGTGAACGCCGGCCTGCCCAGCCATCCACAATTGGCTCGCGGTTATGACGTACACAGTGGATGAAGTGATCCATCTCCAGCAGGGCTGCGCCGGCAAGCCGATCATTGACAACCGGCCAATGACGCGTTTCAGGGAAAGTCCATCCCTGATCTGAGGTTACCTGAGCCAGGTTCATAGGATTGTAGTCAAGACTCAGGACCCCATGCGTGCCGATGATGTTCATCTTAACGTCGCTGAAACCGCTCCAGCCTTCGGTAAGGGCCCAACCGCACTCGACCACGCCCAGGGCGCCATCGTCGAACTCCAGCATAAGCCAACTGAAATCAGGCACACCCAATTCTTCCATCAGGCGTCCCTGGATAGCTTTGGCGAAAACCGTACGCACCTCGTGACCGGGGCGATACCAGAGGAATTGGTCCACATCGTGCACAGAGAGGTAGTTGATGACTGAGGTACGGCCGCCGAGACGCCGTCCTTCCTGGATGGTGGCATTGCGCCGGGCATAGCCGGAGAGGAAAGTGCCAATCTCTCCCTGGGCGATGGCTTCGTGGATCTTTGCATAGCAGGCTTCGAAGCGCAGGATATAACCTGTCATCAAACGCACGTCAGCTTTCTGGCAGGCCTGAAGGATGGCGTCGGCGTCCTCCAGCGTAGCAGCCAACGGCTTTTCCATGAAGATGTGACACCCAGCTTCTGCAGCGCTCACGGCGGGTTCACGATGATCCGTTTCAGGGGTGGTGATAATCACTGCGTCCAGACGCTCCCTTGCCAGCATCTCCCGGTATTCCGTATAAGGCTGACCCCCGTAGCTCACCCCGACAGACTTGGCGCGCGCCTCGTCAATGTCGGCCACGGCAATGACATCAGCCCCTGGCAGCTCGGCCGCGATCCGGGCATGGATGCCCCCCATAAAACCCGCGCCAATCATGCCCAAGCGTACTTGCTCCATACGTCTACATCTCCTCTCTGAGAAGTTTCAGACAGCAGTATTTGGTTGAAATATGGGGGCCTGAAAGACTTCTTCCAAAACTAATGTTGCCGCGCCAACCATGGCGGTATCAGCTCCCAGACTGGAAGGGATGATCGGGGTCTCTTTACCTTTGGCCGTGACAACGTTATCAGCCACGGTACGGCGCACTTGCTCTAACAGGAGATCAATTACACGCCAGACACTGCCACCGATAATCACGGCTTCAGGATTGAGCAAGTTGATAAGGCTGGCGATGCCAATTCCCAGGTAATGCCCCATATAGCGAATGGCTTCAGCGGCCAACGGATCGCCGGCATTGGCAGCTTCATACAGTTCACGCGGTCGCTGGGGAGCCGCGCTCATACGGCTAGGCCTCTTTCCCTGCAATTGAGAGGCGACCCAAGTCAGCACAGCAGGTTCGGCCACGAAGGCCTCGAGACAACCGTGTGCTCCACAACGGCATAGAGGACCGTTTGGCTGCACAATCATGTGGCCGAACTCGCCGGCCGCCCCCTGGATGCCTCTATACACCTGACCGCCCAGAATGAGGCCACTACCGATGCCACGCCCCACCGAGATATAGACAAAGTCTTGCTGCTTATGATTGCGACCGTACCAGTACTCTCCCAAGGCAGCGACGTTTGACTCGTTATCGACATAGGTCAGCATTCCCAATGACTGTTGGATGCTAGACCGAAGGGGAACATTCTCCCAATCCAGATTCGCAGCCAATATCACGGTTCCTGACTCGTAATCCACAATCCCTGGGAAACTAACCCCGACACCAAATATAGCTTCTCGCGGCAGATTAGCTACTGCGAGGAGTTCCTCCACAGCCAACTGAATCTCAGCCACGATGGCACTCAAGCTTGTTTCGGGGATAGATCGCTCGACACGCCAGAGAAGTTCACAGTCCAGGTTAACGATGGAAGCGCTAAGACGGTCGAGATGTTGGAGGTCAACACCAATCGCGTAGGCAGCAGAGCTGTTGAGCTCCAGGAGTACAGGTTTACGTCCACGGCTCGACCTGCCTGAACCCGACTCGCGGATATAGCCTTCACGAATGAGGTCGGAAGTGATGTGGGTGATTGCGGCAGGGGTGAGCCCAAGCTCTCGAGCTAAGTCAATACGAGAGAGCTGCCGCTTCTCTCGCAGACAATTAACAACCAAGAAACGATTGATATCACGCTGGGACATCCGAAGCGTGTGACGCCTCATAGAAGAGATGCTCCATTGCCAAAGCTTCTTGGGCGATTGCAGTTGATTTGAGGTGCAATTTATTTGACTTAGTTAATCAAATAATATAACAGATTTCGTCGATTGTCAAGTCTTTTTAACATCGCTTTACACGTGCAGCTACTCCACAACTGGCGACACCGATCTCGAGGCCAGGCGTTTGCCTTCAATCGTCAATGAAGCAGTCAGCGCACTGGCCAGCGCCAGTCCTGCGGCGATTAGCATCGCCACGCGAAAACTGGCGACGAATGATTCGGAGATGGCTTGCTCAAGCGCTGCCCTCACCTCGCTGCTGACGCCGGCCGGAACCTCCGCCCCGGCCATCTTGACGCGCTGCTCGTCGAGCGTTTGCTGCACCTGGGGCGGTATCTCGAGCCTTGCCAGGCGGCTGTCGAGGCTGCTATTGAAGGTGCTCAAGACGAAAATGCCCATCACTGCAATCGCCAGCAGCCCGGCCACACGAGACACAGCATTATTGATGCCCGAGGCCAGCCCGGCGTGGCTTACTACCACGGCACCCATCACCACGGTAGTCAGAGGTGCAACGCTAATGGCCATGCCCAAACCCAGTACTACAACTGCCGGGAAAAAGGTGGTCCAATAACTGCCACCGACCCCGGGTACAGCAAACAGGGCAAAGCCAATGGCGGTCATGGCCGGGCCAACTGTCAAAGGCAGCTTCGCGCCGTAGCGGTCTACCAGCCCCCCGGACCAGCGTGAGAGCAGAAACAGGAGCAAAATGAAAGGCAGAAGGGCGGCGCCGGCGGCCGTAGCGGAGTAGCCCTGCACCTGAATCAGATTTAAGGGAAAGAAAAATAAAGCCCCGGCCAGGGCTGCGTACAGAAACAGCGTCAGCAGATTTGCCCCGCTAAAGGTCCGGGAACGGAAGAGATCGAGCGGCATCATCGGGGTCTGGCTGCGAACCTGGACCACAATAAACAGAATCGAAGCCATCGTGCCAATCCCCACGGCGCCTAGCACACGCGGGTGACCCCAGCCCAGGTTGGGCGACTCAATCAGCCCGTAAACAATAGCCCCCAGGCCGAGGGTTGCCAGCAGCGCGCCCCACCAATCCAACCCGGCGGCCGCTTCTTCGTCACGGCTCTCCGGCACACGCCAGAACACAACGATTAACACGACCAGCGCCAGCGGGATGTTAATAAAAAAGGCCCAGCGCCAGGAGACATTCTCCACCAACCAGCCGCCCAGCACCGGACCCAGCGCCATCGTTATGGAGGTGAAAGCCGACCATGTGCCAAACGCCCGGCCGCGCTGCTCGCTGCTGAAGGAGGCACTGATGATCGCCAGACTGCCCGGCACCAACAATGCGCCGCCCACCCCCTGGGCCACCCGTGCAGCGATCAAACTACCCACGTCTGGCGCGAGGCCACATCCTAGCGAGGCCAATCCGAAGAGCGCCACCCCGGCGGCAAAGACGCGCCGCCGCCCCAGGTGATCGCCCAGGGATCCCCCCACCAAAATCAGAGCAGCCAGAAAGAGCGCGTACGCTTCGACAATCCACTGCAGGTCCGAGACGGTCGCGTTTAAGTCTGCCTGCAGCGCCGGCAGCGCCACATTGACCACTGTGCCGTCGATAAAGACCATGCTCGAGCCGATAATCGTCGCCACCAGGACCCACAGCCCGAGCGCTCGGGTGCAGGCGGCAGTGTCCCGCGCAGACCGGATCACGCCCTCGTCGCAGGGCGGTCTGAAAATATTAGCCATCTATCGTCCCCTTTTAATCCACTAGTTACGCCTATCGCTTGCTATCGTCATGGTCAACGTGCGTAGAGCAACTCGACTTCAACAACTGATTTGTTCTTATTCAAACTTCAGCCCCCTTCGTCAATGCCCGACGCTCTTCATAGCACTTTGCTCTCGCTTCTTCCGACACCCAGTCTCGGTATAAAACGCCCCGTGCGTTTCATATAGGCTCGATACTCGTCCCCAAATCGCTCGATCAATTTCTCTTCCTCCTTGGGCAGCCTTATCATCAGCATTACTAACACCATCAAACTGGCCACCCCTATAAACCAATTCGCCGCCATCAACGCAAATGCCATGAACATCAGCGTTCCTACACTATACAGGGGATGCCTTACCCAGCGATAAGGTCCATGCGTGATCAACTCGTGTTCTTGCTTCGTCGCCACCGTCTGGGTGATATTGGTGCCGATACTGCTGAACAGCCAGTACAGCAGCGGCAGCGATACTGTCCCAATCCCTACTCCTACCCATCGAAGCGTTTGCGGGATTTCAAGTTGTGCCCATCTCATCCAGCGTGGGTTAATCATATACAGAATGACCGATAACCACAAGGCCAACCCGGATATCCTCAGCAGGACCATGACCACAGGATTTTCCTCTTTCCAGGACACTCGCTCCCCTGAAGTTTCGGCCTTGTGGCGATGGTAGCCTGATATAAGCAGACCGACAACGAAGATGATTGAGGCGATAATACGAAACATAATTGTTGACCCTCCGACTGTTTAGCGCGTGGTGGAAGTAGGCTATGATATGTATAATATACTAACGTTGTCTCAAAAGTCCAATTAGAAGGGAGGTGAACGTGATGAAGGTGAAGACCCGAGTCAAAGCGGGTGGTGGTGGCTTCGTAGACCCCGACGGCTAAAGCGTTGGTAGAAATCTTGGAAAAGGAGGTGACAGCGATGAAAGTCAAGACCCGCGTCAAGGCCGGTGCGGGATGCGGCATGGACACGAATGGCTAAAGTGTTGATAATCCTATTTAATTTGCTGTTATTAGATAAAGTAGGCTATAATTGTGAGGATAGTCGTGTCT
>JAHELX010000043.1:0-10606 GCA_024643945.1 Anaerolineales bacterium | reverse complement strand
GCTGGCCGGGCGCGCCGGGGATTCTCGCCCGCCGACGGGCGGGACGGCGTGCGGCGAGCCTATACTTTAGCGCGAGATACCGGCAACCGTTGGTTTATGGCATACGTCGTAAGCGAACTGGGTAACGTCGCGCACGCCTTAGGTGATTATGACGAAGAAGGAGGCGAATTATGAGTACAGTTGAAGCCCATGCCATGCTGGGTGAAGCTCCAAGTGAAGCACGGGTTCAAGAACTTGAAGACAATCTGCGCGGTGACCTGATCCGCCCCGGCGATCCAGATTACGATGAAGCCCGCGCCGTGTGGAACGGAATGATCGACCGCTATCCAGCGCTCATCGCTCGCCCTGTCACTGTAGAGGATGTGGTCGCCGCAGTCAACTTCGCCCGCGGAAACAACATCCTGCTGGCCGTGCGCGGCGGCGGTCACAACGTCGCCGGTCACGCTACGGTCGACGGCGGCCTGGTCATCGACCTGTCGCTGATGAAAGACGTCCTGGTCGATCCCGAAGCACGCACCGCTCGCGCCGGGGGTGGCGCCACCATCGGTGACCTGGACCGGGCGACGCAGCAGTATGGACTGGCCACGCCGATGGGCGTGGTCACTGCAACGGGCATCGCCGGCCTGACCCTGGGCGGCGGCTTTGGCTGGCTGCGTAATAAGTACGGCCTGAGTGCCGACAATCTCATTTCAGCCCAGGTGGTCACCGCCGATGGTCGGATCATCACCGCCAGCCAGGAGGAAAATGACGATCTCTTGTGGGGCCTGCGCGGCGGCGGCGGCAACTTCGGGATCGTCACCGAGTTCGAGTACCGCCTCTATCCTGTCGGGCCGGACGTGGCTTTTACCTTCGTCCTGCATGATAGCGAGGGTGACAACATGAAAAAGGCCATCCAATTTTACCGCGACTACGCGACCACCGTCCCGGACGAGGTCAGCTCGCTGATAGCCTCGGGCATCGTTCCGCCGCACCCTGAAGTGTTCCCCGAGCACATTCACGGCCGCCCGTTCATCTTGTTTGGGGCGATGTACGCCGGACCGGCCGAGGAAGGCGAACGCATCATACGGCCCTTGCGCGACTTCGGCCAGCCGCTTATCGACTTTAGCGGCGTCATGCCCTACCTGGAGGCGCAGCAGGTCTTCGATGCAGACTACCCAGACGGGATGCGTTACTACTGGAAGTCGCTCAATCTGACGCACCTGGAGGATGAGGTAATTGACCGCTTTGTGAAACATGCGCGCTTACAACCGTCAGTCTTTAGCACGGTGGACCTGTGGCACATCAGCGGCGTGGTGACCCGCGTGAATCCTGAGGAGAGCGCCTTCAACGGTCGTCAGGCGGCCTTTTTGCTCAACCCTGAGGCCAACTGGGAAGACTCGGCCGACGACGAAGCCAACATCACGTGGGTGCGCGAATTCATCAAGGACATGCGAGAGTTCTCCGACGGGAGCCGCTATCTCAACTTCCCTGGCTTTCAGGAAGAAGGCGATGAGATGATGCGCAAAGCTTTCGGGCCTCAATATGCACGGCTGACAGCTCTGAAGAAGAAGTACGACCCAACCAACCTGTTCAGCCTGAACCAGAACATCAAGCCAGACTCGTAGTGTTGACAAAGATAACCGATGACGACCTTTATCATTATCTGGTGGCAGTCATCACGTTGGCTATCATCCGTATCCCCCGCCCCGCCGCGGATGAGTCAGGTGCAGCCACGCAAACACAACGGCAGCTAATCCTATCTCGAACTCAAGTCGCTGGACTGGCTAAAAAGCCAGTTAATCACCTCTGGATCTGTATAGACTCTATCCCAGATCATGTGGTCGGCACCTTCAAATTCCGTATACTTGACACTCCCACCTGCTTCTTGCAAGGCTTTAACTGTGCGGCGTGACTCCTCTACAGGAACAATAGGGTCATCGCTTCCGTGGAACACCAGGAATGGGATGTGAGCAATCTGGGATGCTGCACCGGGGTTATAGCTCCCGCCACAGATCGCTATGCCGGCCGCAAAGACATCCGGCTCACGAAACGTCATTTCCCACATCCCTATGGCTCCCATAGACAACCCTGTGGCATAAATCCGGGCTGGGTCAATAGAAAACTCATTGCGGACATCATCCAGAAGCTCAAGAACCAGCCGGATTACCCGATCGTTCCACCACCAGGTGTTGACCGGGCATTGGGGAATGAGCATGAAATACGAATACTCATCCGCCGTCTGGATAAACTCATAGGCGCCATTTCTAATACGGATGGGTAAGTCATTGTTTTGGCCACGTTCTCCCGCTCCGTGAAGGAAAACAACCAGGGGATACGCTTTCGAGGCATCATAATCCTCAGGCACCAACAAGCGATACGGAATCGAATTTCCCTGAGCATCGCTGTAAGTCTGGTCTTCCAAACGACTTATGAGCGGATTTTCAGGTTCGCCACCCACGATAAGATAGTATCCACCTTCTCCATTTTCCAGGAGATATTTCCTGTCCACGCCCGCTGGAGGATTAAGCCGGCTGTTCCCGTTGACGACAAATGCGAATCGGTGACCGTATAAAACAATGCCTGACGCCGCTTCCAGGGTCCATATCCCATCCTTATCATCATCCGCCAACTGCCAACCCTGTGCCTCAGGGTTGAAGTGGTTGAAATCACCGCTAATCGCTACCGAGGTAACTTTCCCTTTAAGCGAATAGGCCGTCTCATCGAAGACAAAAGTAATACTGTCGCCTTCAATTCTATGTCCAGACAGGTTCGCATCGGACGGTTCAGTAGGAGCTACTTCCCCTTCTGCCCCTAATTCAGGCGCAGCTTGTTCAGCAGTTGGTTCCGGCTCAGGCGTGTTGGTGGGTGGAGGGGACGGTATCTCAGTGGGAGCAACTGAAGTGCTGTCATCCGGCTGCTGTTCAGCGACATCTACCGCAGTTGGGGGGGAGGATGTCTGGGAAGGGACAACTGTAACATTCAAGATTTTTGGGGTTTCGATTGAGTCATTGGGGTAGTCAGCGGTAATAGCTAAACGAGAGGTGGCAGAAGCATCCAAAGCTGTCGGTGTTTCGGTCTGCGCAGCGCGACCGCAAGCTGAAGTAACAAGCAAGATTAGCGTTACAGCCGTTGAGAGGAGTATGTTTTTGTTCATAGCCTTATTCTCTTGTATTCGGGAAATGGAGCATTTCGCCCCAATCCAGCGCTCGAAAAGGGGTTGGCCTATAGCCGGCCATAAACGCGGATCGCCGCTTCACCCTCCAGTGGGCAATGGTTTTCACAAATGCCGCAACCGATGCACAAGTCGCGCAGCACGATGGGGCGCTGAACCACAATCGTTTCGCCGCTGTCGGTCGTCACCGGCGCTTCCTCCAGCCGGATGGATTTCTCCGGCGTGGGGCACATCTCCTCACACACGATGCAGGGTGTGGCGCTGGCCCAGGGCAGACAGCGGTTGCGATTTACGACAGCCTTGCCGACGATAGCCTGGCGTTTCTCCTCTAACGCGAGGGAGGGGATAGCACCGGACGGGCAAACCTGGCCACAGGCTTGACAGCCGTAGTCACAGTAGCCAGCGCGGGGCCTCAGGATGGGCGTCCACAATCCTTCCACCCCGGCCTCCGCCAGGGCAGGCTGCAGCGCCGAGGTCGGACAGACGCTCATGCACTGCGAGCAGCGCAGACAACTGGCCAGGAAAGCCCCTTCATCTTCGACGCCAGGCGGGCGGATGAGCAACGGATGGTGCTGCTTGACCCGCAGGTCGCTACGCAGCAGGAGTATGCCCATCGCGCCCAGGCCCAAGGCGCCCAGGGCCTGGCGGCGGGAAAGGTCATATTCGCGGGCGGGAGCAGGACGCACCTCCGGCCGAAAATGGATGTCCATCTGCGGGCAAGCTGCCAGGCAGTCCAGGCAGACGGTACATTCGGAAGGCAGGATGGTGTGGGTTTTCTGCTGGGTGGCAATGGCACCCGGCCGGCAAACGCCCACACACTGGGCACAGTGGTTACAGGTCGAGCCAATCACCGGCCTCAGGAAGGAGACCTTCGCCAGCAAGCCGAGCAGCGCACCGAGTGGGCACAGGTAACGGCACCAGAAGCGGTGAGCCAGGCTGTTGAGGCTGAGAATGACGACCAAGAGCGCGGCGATCAGGACGTTCTGGCCGAAGGCTGGCTGTTGGACCGGCAGGATGCGGCCGCGCAGCCCCCCTTCCACCCAGTTCACTGCCGGTTGCAGGAAACCGATCGGATAGAGGGCGGCTTCGACGGCGTTCACCCCGTAATTAAGAGCAGGGATGAAGGCAGTCGTCATAGTCCGTGTGAAGAGCGCCAGCGGGTCGAAGATGAGCAAACTGAGGTTGCCGAACAAAGCCATGGCCAGGATGACGACCAGCAGGAAGTATTTGATATTCCGCCACTGCGGAGAGAGCCTCACCCCCCGCCGGCGGGCCCGGCGGAAAGAGACCCATTCCAACAGCGTGCCGAGCGGGCAGATCCAGCCGCACCAAACGCGGCCAACCAGCAGGGTCACGCCAAGGATGATCAAGGCCCACCCCAGCCGGGGAATCCAGGCGCGACCGGCCAGCATCGCCGCCAGTGCGGCCAACGGGTCAAGCCGGAAAAACAAATCGCTCTGGTGAAAGATGTCCCAGCGCTGCAGCGCGGCAAAAGACAGATAGATGAAAAGGGCAAAAGCCAAAATTTGAATAGCCTGGCGAATTCGCCGCCCATAAATCCAGTTCATAGAAAACCTTTCTCTCAGTCAACCTGCTTCGTTTTTACTCGCTCCCCAGGGCTTTTGCCAGCAGCTCAGTAGCCGCGCTTGGGTCTACCTCACCCAAGATCGCGCCCAGCAGGTTGTCACGCGCGTCGGCAGCGACCAGGCCATCCACCTGACCGGCTTTCAACGCATCCAGCCCGGTTGTGGCAGCCTTAGCGTCGGGATACTGGATCAAGAGCAGGAGGGCCATGACGCCATCCAGGTCATACCGGGCCAGGATGCCGTTAGTTTGGGGGCTCAAACCCAAGATGTTTGTGCCGCCCAACCAGATGTCGGTCTGAATGGAGATTTCTTCGTGGAAGAAGATAAAGCCGCGTTCGATCAGCCCGTCCTTTGGCAGGCGACTTACCAGCGCAGGACGTTCTCCCCCGGCCGGCAGGGCCGTTGCAACCGCATGGGCAAAAGCTTGCAGGTCGGCGTCGGGCAATTGCTGGCGGCCGTAAACCTGTACCCAATAGCGGTCTTGCCAGAAGACCAGCCTCCGGCCAGGGTCGGCGTCGCCTTCATTGCCGATGACGGCCGGCTCGCCGGCGCGGCCAAAGGTAAAGAGGCCATAGGCGTCGGCAGGAGTCGCCAACTGCCAGATGGCGACTTCGAGGATCGCTCCAGCCGCGTTTTGATACCTTTGCGTGGCCACCTGCTCGAACCCGTAGACAAAGTAGGCATCGGCCTGGCCGTCCACCATGTCGAAGAGATTTTCGCGGTTGTAAACCCGCGCTTGTTCCGTGAGCGTCCAATTGGGGATAGCGCCGGCCTTGGGCAAGAAGTCGGTCAGCGCAGCCGATTGACTGCCGCAGCCCGCCAGCAGCAGTAAAATGAGAAGAAAGCCGCTTAATCTCAGGATTTTATTCATTTACACATTGACTTCCTCAACTTTGATACCCTTTAAATCCATCGTCCCCAGGCCCATCTCGGCCCCGGCTCTAATGTAGGCGATGTCTGACCCGGTCATGCCAAAGAGCGTGGCCCCATACGCATCGGCGGCCACGAGATCATGGCTGGCGATAACCGTGTTGGTTTGCTTGACATCGTTCAGACTACCGCCGGTGGGGCCATGGGTGGTCAGGATGCGTACTGCGTCCACCACGGTCAAGGTCGGGCGAATCAGGCTGGCCAGGTCGGCCACGCGCTGCCCCAGGTTGCGATGGATGCCATTGGGGTTGGCAACGACGCCGAGCAGGTTTTTCGATCCCAGCGTCAGCCGGGCCAGAGAATGGTGCTTGGCAATGGGCACGTCAATGAGCACGTCGGCCTTGAGCACGTCTTGATAGATGTCCCACTCCTTGATGTCCCGGCCCTCGGGGATAGGCATCTTGACGAACTTGACTCGGCTCATCACCTCCATCGCGCCCCCAGCGGCCTTGACGGCATCGCCGATGCCGGTGACAGCGTAGGCCGATTGGGGTGTGCCGCCAAGGGGCATATCCATCACCCGCACCCGTTTGGCCCCGGCGCCCAGACACAGGCTGACCAGGGTAGCGACGACGGTGGGGTTGGTTGTCGCCGCGTACTCCGGGGGGTGATAATCGACGCAAATATTAGGCTTGATGATCACATCATGGCCAGGCTTGACGAAGCGCTCGATGCCGCCCAGCGCGGCCATGGCCCGCCTGGTAATTTCCGCCGGGTCGGCCCCCCGGGCCACGGCCAGGTAAGCCTGGTCGCCGCTGGGCGCGGCTGGCGGCTGCCGGCGGGGAGCCGTCTCGGCCGGTTGGCTGGCGCAACCCGAACCAAACAGGGCCACCCCGGCGGCTGCGCCGGTCAAGGTTAAGAACTGCCGCCGCGTAATCTTTGTCATCCCAACTTCACCTCCGCCACCTCCATATTCTCGGGGTCATCGGTACCCAGGCCCAGTTCGGCCCCTGTTTTCAGATACGAAACTGCCAGCTCTCTGAGGAAGGACGACACATTTGCGTTGTTTTCGGCTTGCAGCCGCTCAAGTATTTGCATCCCTAGCGTGTCATGCGCCACCGGGTCGAAGCTCATGAGAATGGAATCGCCTTTCCAGTCTGCTTTCCAGTAAGGCCAACTGCCAGCATATTTCAGGTTGGCTTCCAAGATGTCACCAATCACCAGCCGGGTGCGATCCCTAATGGGTGGAAGGGCGTTCAATTCGGGAATAGCCTGCTCGACCGAGCTGTGCAGGACGCTGGGATAATCCACGCTGCCATAGTGATTCTTCATGGCAAAAGTCAGGCCGGAAATCATGTGCGATTTGAGAACCGGGATATTGATTAAAGCATCACAACTCTGTAAGGTACTGCTGAGGCGGACAGTAGCTTTGGCTACCTTCCACTGGCCGGTAAAGTCAGTTTCCTCGAGGCAACGCACACCCGGGCCATCTTTATTGACCTCGTATCCCGCATCCTTAAACACACTTAAATGGTCATAGATAAAGATCTGCTCTGCGGGGAGGCCTGCATCCTGGAGAGACGCCACCACGGCGTTGACCAGCGGGACGTGCGTCCAGATGATGCTGTTGTTAAAGGCATTAACCTTGATGGCGATCTTCTCGGTGGGCTTGAACAGGGCAGCCCAGGCTTCCCGGGCATCGTTCAGGCCGGTCAGTTTAGTAATGGAGGCATCGAGCATTTGCCGGAGAGCCTCTGGCGACAACTGGTCGCCATTCCACACCCCGGCGTGGTGGGTATACACCACCTTGCTCGGTACATCAGGATAGAATCTAATGACATCCGGCCGGCCTGTCGTCGCCAACGTAGCGGTCGGGGCGCTGGTGGGCGTGGCTGGCGGGGCAGGAGTGGGCGTGGGCGTCTCTGGGGGAGCGCTGGTGGGCGTGGCTGGCGGGGCAGGGGTGGGCGTGGGCGTCTCTGGGGGAGCGCTGGTCGGTGCGGCGACCGGCTGCTCAGCGGGGCTGCAACTGGCCAACAAACCGGCTGCAGCCAGGCCCAGGAATCTTCGCCGGGAGATTCCGCGTGAACTTTTGGTAGAATTATGCTGGTTCATGACGATTTTACCTCCACATATATTAAAAGCTATCGAACCGCATAAAACTTGGGGCTTATGTTCAGCATAAGTGTTCTCGCCGGACAACAGTCCGGCGATGAGGGAGGTTGTACTATGATATTATACATTAGAAAGGGAAAATCTTCACTATTTCCGGGCTACCTCTCAAAAGTCAGAGCGACATCGTCCACGTACATAGCACTTGGCCGGCCGGTGTAGCCCCGGTTGAAGACGCCAAAGTAAACGATGACGGTGCGACCGGCGAAAGGCGTCATATCGTAGCTGCGCTGAATCCACTGCTGCGCATCCGACAGAGTCCGCTCGGCATAACTAATGATGCGGAAGCGTTCGTTCAGCACCAGCACCAGTTGCTGGTCCCGGGGGAAGATGTCCTCACTGATTGGGTAGACCCAGTAGGTAAGAGTGGCACGCCGGGCGTCAGCGGGGATGGTGACCACCTGCCATACGGACGAATAACTGAAGCGGTCAAACCCATCGACGATACCCATGCGAGCGGAACGAGCGCCGCCATGGACGACCTGCGTGCTGTAGCCGGCCGGATAGACCGTGCGGCTAAAGATCCAGCCGCCATCCGCTTCGAAGCCCCCGTTCACGATCAGGTTTCCAGAAACCGGGGGGGGAGTCGGGGTGAAAGTTGGCGTGGGCGAGGGGCCCGGAACAGTTGGTGTGGAAGTGGGGGTTGGCGTCGGCGGTTGGGTGGTGGGCGTGGGGGTGATGATTGGGGGGCCACCGATGGCATCCAACGCACTGGCGGCCTGCACCAGGCCGTACCCGTACTCGTTGTCGCGCCCGGCCGGTCCCAGGTCCAGGGCGGTAGATTCCATAGCCTGGCGCACCTGGCTGGCGCTGGCCGCCGGATTGCGAGCGAAAAGGAGCGCGGCTACCCCCGAAACGTGGGGCGTTGCCATCGAAGTCCCCTCATAGAAATAAAAACCGAAGTTCGTCACGTCACCCTGGAAGGTCTGTTGAAGGATACCGTCGGGGTAGCCGTCACCATTCAAGTCTACGTCGGTGTCCCCCCCGGGAGCGACCAGCTCAATCTGCGGGCCAAAGTCGCTGTAGTCCACGCGAACGCGATTGTAGCCCACCGAGCCAACGGCCAACACAGCGTCGTAGGCGGCCGGATATTCCACCGCCCCCCGGCTGTTGCCGGCAGCGGCTACGAGCAGCACCCCTTTGCCGGTGGCGTAATCCACGGCTTCGGCCAGGGCATTGGAGGCATCACGCCCGCTGAGGCTCATATTGATGATGCGCGCTCCCCGATCGGCGGCGTAGATAATGCCCTGGGCAATGGCATCATAGCTGCCCTGACCCCGGTTGTCGAGCACTTTGACCGGCATCAGCGTCGCGCCAAAGGCCACACCAGCCACCCCCTGGCCATTGTTGGTGCTTTGGGCAATGGTTCCGGCAACGTGGGTGCCGTGGCCTTCGTCGTCGTTGGCGTGCGCGTCGCCGTTGACAAAATCGTAGCCGGGTACAAAACTGGTGTCGTTCAGGTCAGGGGCCCGGCGGTAAATGTCAAAATCCTCGTAGGCGATGCCCGTGTCCAGCTCAGCCACCAACACACCCTGACCATTAGATATGTCCCAAGCCTGAGGCGCCTGAATGAGGGGCATGTTCCACTGCAGATTAAAGTAGGGATCGTTGGGGGTAAAAGCGGCTGGCGCCAAGGGCTCGTCGTTGGCGTAAGCGTAGAAATTTGGCTCGGCATAGATGACACTCGAGTCGGCTCGATAAGCTGCAGCAACCTCAGCGGGGTCGTATTGGGGATCAAAACTCACCACGTAGAGACCCAGCAGGCTCGGCTCGCGGGCTGCAAACGCCTGAACGCCTTCACCGGATGCCTGGGCCAACGGCTGGATCAGCGGATCGAAGGCGGTGACGTCAAACTGCTGGTTCAGAAGATCAATCCCAGGCAATCCCGTGACGATAATCCCGCTGGCCTCCGGCGTAGCGCCGAGAGCCTGGAGGGCAGGTTGGGCACTGAGCTTGACGATGACCTGGCCGGGCACTATATCAGGTTGGCCGTCAATGACCCTGGCTGGCGCCGAGGAAAATTGAGGAAGGCCAGGTGGCGGGGTAGGCGTGGCCAGCGCGCCAGGCCGGGGAGGAGACCGCTGCAAGGTACAGGCAGCCAGCGCTGTAATCGCCAGGATGATAACGGCTGCCAGCAGCACTCTCTGACTGCGTGTAGTTCGGAGATGTCCCATCATGGCGCTGCCCTCCTCATGGTCGTTGCACCCGGCCTGGATATTTCCACAAGTACTGCTATCTTACCATAAAATTAGGCCTGGCGTCAATAGACGCGGATGATCGCTAACAATTCTCATCTTGAAGCTATAGCATCGAAAAATGTAGGACAAGAACTGGCTTCAAAATGAGAATTGCTGGCGTTTGTAAGAGGACGTTGATAAACAGCGCGGTATCGCATATAATACCACAAGACGTCGAACCAGAAGAGGAAGACAGGCTCTAACCACAACGCGAACTTCCCCTTTAGAGGAGGCTGCGCAGGTGAGCATCAGTATTAGAGAAGCGAAACCGGGGGACGAGATCTTCATCGTGCAGTTGATGCAAGAGCTGGCTGAAACGAGCGGCGATTCAAGTCCTATTACGCATGCCTACGTTACAGATTACCTCGCCTCCCCCATCAGCCAGGTGCTGCTGGCCGAAGAGAATGACCGGGTCATCGGCCTGCTCAGTTATTCCGTCCGGCCCGACCTGTATCATGCGGCCAATTCATGCCTGATTGAAGAGTTAGTCGTGCGCAAGTCCGAGCGTGGCCGTGGGGTCGGCAGCGCCTTGATATCGGAGCTACTGCAGCGTCTGGCATCCCTGGGCTGCGCCGAAGTTTCAGTCGCCGCCA
>JAHELX010000502.1 GCA_024643945.1 Anaerolineales bacterium | reverse complement strand
TCACTGCCAGCAATTCGGTCAGCGAGCTCACGGCGACGACCATTGTCACCATCACCGAGGTGCCCATCACCGGGCTGGAGGCAACCAACGACAGCCCCACCACTTTAGGCAGTCCCACCTCGCTGACGGCCACCATTACGGCCGGTGGCAATGTGACCTACACCTGGGCCTTCGGCGATGGGACAGGCGGAAGCGGCGCGCTGGTGACACACACCTACCCGGCACCCGGCACTTATACGGCCATCGTCACCGCCAGCAATTCGGCCGGCCAGCTCACGGCGACAACGCTGGTCACCATCGTCGAGGCACCGGCCGGCGTCTCCATCTACCTGCCGCTCATTCTCAAGAACTTCACGCCGCCCCCACCTCCGCCGCCCAGGCCCGACCTGGTGGTGGCCAATATAGAGTTGATCCCTATCTCGGGTAACAGCTATACCGTGCGGGCCACGGCCTGTAACCAGTCCTCGACCCCGGTGACCTTCGGCAACAATTTCTACGTCAATGCCTACTTTAGCAGTGACTACGGCACACCCATCATCATCTGGGGAGTGCAGGCATCGTGGTTTGGCGCCGGCCAGTGCGTCGTGCTTGAGTCCGATTACACCTTCAGCAATAGCGGCACGCTCCGAGCCTGGGCTGATGCGTACAACACGGTGGTTGAGGCCAACGAGGACAATAACACCCGAGATATCGACCTGGGGTGGCATCGTTTTGGAAGCGGCTTGCCGTTGCAGGGGAGCCAGTCTCTGCCCTCTGGCCCGCAGCCCACGCCCACCAATGTGCCATAGGGGAAGACCTAACCCCCGACCCCTTCCCTCCCAGGGAAGGGGAGATTACTCCCCTCCCCTGTTAGGGGAGGGGCCGGGGGAGAGGTCTGCTCACTGAACATAAGACTTGTCAAGAGTCATCGACTGCACTATAATAGTGCAGGGATTAGATAAAGCGAGGGTGCGCCATGACATCTTTGCGACAAATGGCCTGGCTTCTTGCGGCAGCGATCCTGCTCAGCTTGATGTCGTTGATGGTCCTGCCTGAATCCGGCGACGTGTTGGCCCAGGGGACCGTGCTGCCCACGCCGACGAACGTTGGTGAGGGCGGCGGCGGAGGAGGAGAGGGCGGAGGGGGCCGGCAAGAACCGCCGCCGGGACCACCTGGCGCGCTCGTGTCGGGCTTCGTGTACGATTACTCCAAGGCCAGGCGCCAGAGCGGCATCACCGTCATGATAGAGGGCGGGGGCTGGCAGGCGCAAACGGTGAGCGATAGTAACGGTTACTACCAGTTTGCCAACCTGGGGGCCGGCGCGGGTGTCTTGAACCTGAGCCTGCCGCCAGGCGCGCATCCCGTCGCCCCAAATTGGCCTGTCTCATTTGGCAGTGGGACCGATGTTCGTGTAAACTTAGGCTACTATTGGGGTGATAGTTCCCCTGTCCCGGTGAGATTGTCCGGCAACTTGAAAGATAGCACCTTGACCGTCCAGGTTGAGAATCGTGCCGGCGATACTGCCACCGGTGGAGTGGTGGACATCCTGTTGCCCCTCGACGTCAAGGCCTCTCCCATGGTCCAGGCCAGCCAGGGGGTAGTGGACTACAGCGAACGCCGGCTGCGGGTGGCTGTGGGAGCTATCCCGGCTGAGGCCAGGGTGACGGTCGAGGTTCTGTTGGAAACAGCCGGAACGGCCGCCTTCAACTCCCGCGGACCGGGTCAGGCAGTGCCCTTATCCCAGCCGCCGTCGGCCCCAATCCGGGTCATGTTCACGTATGATGAGCAGGCCACGCCCCAATTGATCGCGGTTGACCTGGAACAGGTTCCTCAGTCCCCGGTGCAGACACTAATGCCGGTCACCGGCAAGGGGCTGAGTACGCGTAACGTGATTAACCTGTCATTACCCATTTTGCTGGTACTGGGCTTGGTCGCGGCCGGCTGGTGGGCGTTGAAGGTGAAACCTTACGATCGAGGTGAATAGTGACTTGCTAGCATCCGGCAAACCTACCGTCTTCCCTCTTGAGCATCCCCAGCCGCCGGATAATCGCCAATTCTTGTTCGACATACTGCCCGCCCTGGTCATAGGGCTGGGCAGTTTCGTGCTATACCTGGCTACTCTGGCGCCCACCGTCCTCTTTGCCGATGGGGGAGAATTCCAGTTTGTGCCCTACATCCTGGGCATCGCCCATCCCACCGGCTACCCCCTGTATTTGCTGCTGGGCTGGGCCTGGAGCCACGCCCTGCCCCTTGGCGACGTCGCTTACCGGATGAACCTCTTCTCGGCGCTGTGGGCTGCCCTGGCCGTCGGGCTGAGCTACCCGTTGGCCTTGCACGTCGTTCGGCTTGGGGCGCCGGGCGTCGATCCCCTGACCGCCCGGCTGGCGGCAGCGACCGCTGCCGCCAGCTTCGCCGTGGGGCAGACCTTCTGGAGCCAGTCCATCATCGCCGAGGTCTACTCCTTCAACGCTTTCTTCGTAGCTTTGATCTTGCTGCTGTTGCTGCGATTCGCTGAGCATGCCCAGGCTGAGGAAGCGCCGCCGCCCCGGTATCTGCCTCGTATTGGCCATTTCGCCCGGCGCAGCCTGGTGCTGGCTTTCGTCTATGGCCTGAGCTTGACCCACCATGTGACGATGCTGCTGCTGTTACCGGGCGTGCTGCTCTTTCTCTGGCTCACTTATCGTCCGGCCCGAGCAGTGGCTGCCAATCGCCAGGGGAGTGTCCAAGACCTCCCTTGGGGGAGAAGGATGGCAGCCCCCGAGACGCGGCCGCTGAGCCTGTTCGCGCCGCGCTCCCTGCTGCGCCGGGCGGGCTTTGCGCTGGCGCTATTGCTGGTCCTGGCGTTGCCGTTGCTGCTGTATCTCTACTTGCCCTTGCGTGCCCCGCACACGCCTTACGCCACCCTGCGTTTGAGTGACACCCAAACCCTCACTCTCTACGCCAACACCTGGCGCGGCTTCTTGAATCACCTGGCGGCCACCGTCTTCGCCGGCAACCTGGCCCTGCCCGCGGCCCAGCCTGACGTTGCCATCGCCTGGGCCGAACGACTGGCGATGACGTGGGCATTGCTGCGCGATCAAATCGGGCTGGCCGGCGTCGGCCTGGCGCTACTCGGATTGGGACGGCTGGCAGTTGGCCGGCGCTGGGCGCTCCTGGCGCTGACCGGCTTAGGCTACGGCGTGGGCGTCGCCTTCAACCTGGCCTACTCCATCGGCGATATACAGGTGCTCTTTATCCCATCCTATCTGCTGGTCAGCCTGTGGCTGGGCCTGGGCGTGGCGACCCTGGCCCAGGGGCTGGCGGCCGGCCTGCTGCGCTGGAAGGGCTCGACTATCAATTATGGCGACTTCGGGCAGCGGGGTTACCGGCGCCTGGCGCAGGGCATCTACCGCTTAACAGCCCAGGGAGTGGCGGCCCTGACGCTGGCCTTACCTCTCGTCCTGCTGGTGACCCATTTCCCGCTCGTGGACCAGTCGGGCAACACCGCGGCACGCGATACGTGGCAGGCCATCCTGGCTCAACCGATTCCTCAGGGGGCGGTGCTGCTCAGCAACGATCGCAACGAGATGATGCCCCTTTGGTATTACCAATACGTGGAGGGCCGCCGTCCCGACCTGCTGGGCCTCTTTCCCCTGATTGTCAGCGATCCCACCTATTCCAATATCGGCGGCTTGATCGACCAGGCGCTATTGAGCCAACGTCCCGTTTATCTCATCAAAGCGATGCCCGGCCTGGAAGTCAAGGCGCAACTGGAGCCGGCGGCCGACATACCGCCGCTGGTGCGCGTGGTCGGCCCGGCCATGGAGCGTCCTCCCCTCCATCCGCGCGAGGTGGCGCTGGCCGGGGTGATGCGGCTGGTCGGCTACGACCTGTCGCCGTCCAGCGCACGGCCGGGCGAAAAACTCACCGTCACCCTTTACTGGCAGCCGCAATCGGAGATTCAATTCGACTACTCCAGCTACGTCCACCTGGTGGACGAGGCAGGCCGGGGTATCACCCAAAGCGATCTTCAGCCGGGCGGCGATTATTACCCGACGTCCCTGTGGCGACCGGGCGAGGTGCTGCGCGATCGCCACGTCCTGACCATCCCGCCCGACGTAGCGCCCGGCGTCTACCGGCTGGTGGTGGGTATGTATCGTCACCCGTCGCTGGAGCCGCTGGGCGGTCCCGCCGACGTCGGCCTGCTGGCGGTAAAGGAACCCGATAGCGTCAAGATGGCACTCCCCAGCAATGGGGAAAGCGCGGCGGGCACGCTGCGTAAGACTGAAGTGGAGTTGGGGGGGCGCATGATGCTGCTGGGCTATGACCCGACGCTCCTGGACGATGAGCTGCAACTAACCCTTTACTGGCAAGCCGAGCGTCCTATGGATCAGAACTGGACCGTCTTCGTGCATGTGCTGGATAGCGCCGGAGCCCTGGTCGCCCAGCACGACGGCCAGCCGCGCGACGGGCATTATCCGACGTCGGTGTGGGATCAGGGAGAGGTGGTGGATGACGGCCACCGGTTGGCACTGCCTGGGGATTTGCCTGATGGAGATTATCAAGTCGTCGTCGGGCTGTATTCGGTGGAAAGCGGTGAGCGCCTGCCCGTCCTCGACAGCCAGGGAAACCCAAGCGGCGACAGCGTTCCGCTGGCCACGCTGGCGCGAGTGAACGGGAAATGGCAGGTTAAGTAGGTTGTGGAGGTTTCTACCCCCTCCCAGCCTCCCCCCGCTGGGGGGAGGAGCCAAGCTTCCCCCCCAGCGGGGGGGACTGAGGGGGGGGAGAGGTTCGCCAGTCCCAAAAAACCTACCCATGAAAGCTCCCAGGGGGGACTATAGGGGGCGGTGAAACCACGGCTATTTACTGGCCTGGGCCATCTCGCGCAGGGCGGTTTGGGCCTGGTCGCGGTAGAAGCCGCCGGTGTCCAGGTCCACGACGCGGGAGAAGGCGAAGTGGGCCGTCTCCTCCTGGTCCAGAAGCTTGTACACCAGCCCCAGGTGATAGTAAGCGCTGACCAATTCCGGGTCCAGGCGCAGGGCGCTCTCCAGGTGGAGACGTGCCTGGGA
>JAHELX010000501.1 GCA_024643945.1 Anaerolineales bacterium | reverse complement strand
AGTCCCCCCTACCAGGAACGGGACCCGCTTCCGGGCCAGCACTTCGTTGATGGCCGCGTAAGCCAACGCCTGGTATTCCGCCAGGCCCAGCACCTGGTCGGGGTCCACCACGTCAATCAGGTGATGAACCGAGGCCGCCCGTTCCTCGGGCGTCGGCTTGGCACTACCAATATCAAGTCCGCAGTAAACCTGCCGCGAGTCGGAGGAGATGATCTCACCATCAAAGTCGCCACACAGGCGGATGGCCGTCGCTGTTTTGCCCACGGCTGTGGGGCCGACGATGGCGATTAGTGGAGGCAGCATGGCCTTATCATCTAGCTACTCCCGCTCAAAGCGCAGCCATACCACCTGCTGTGTGGAGTCGGTGACGCAGGCGCGCTCGTCGGGCCGCCAGCCGCACACCCACACGATTCGCTCCTCCCCATTGACCAGCAGCGGGATGTGTTCTCGCCAGGAGGCAGGGATTTTTTCGTTGATCATGAACTCGTTGACCCGCTTGCTCCGTCCCCCCATACCGAGAGGACAAAACCGATCACCGGGGTGGCGAGGACGCAGCACAGATGCGGATCCCACCGCTGCTGAGTCCAGATAGACTTCCCAGCCTTGGGCAGCGACCAAGGCCTGGTCGGACACCGCCGAACGGGGCAAAATTTCCACCCATAAGAGCCAGTCTGTCCCTGGCAATTGGGTGCGTCCCGGTATGGCAACGGGCAAGTGCCCCCCACTCAGCAACAGCGGCAAATCCGGCAGCGCCCGATAGTCTTGGTCAGCTACGGTAAAGCTGTCGTAGCCGATGGTCAGCATCAACCCTTGAGGCAACGTGGCTTGGGCACCAGTTTCCCCATCTGTCAGAATCTCGACGGCGTTCTCCACGTGCACAAAGTCAATGTTGCGCAGTGCACGCCGCAAATGGTGAATCGCCTCCCGCAAAGTAGAACGTTTCAAGGCCAGGGGTAGCGCCCGCCAGGCCGCCAGGTCAAAGGTCACTTCCTGGTCTGACTCGGCGCGCACCACCTGCCCCCAGGTTACCTCAAGCCGTTGGCGCAGCAATTCATAGTCGGCAGCCATAACCGAGGCCGAACGGCGCAACACCTCCCGGATGTTGACGTTGTACGTCTCCAGATAGGGGATCAATTCGTGGCGCAGCCGGTTGCGAAAGTAGGTCGTGTCCAGGTTGGAGCGATCGAAGCGAGGTTGCAGATTGTACCGGGTGCAATAGGCTTCGATGTCGGCGCGGGGAATGTCCAGCAAGGGACGGATGAGAGTTAGAGATTGCCTGCCCGCCAGCCCGCCCTGGCTCGCGCCAGCGGGCCGGGGGGCAGGCAATCTCAAGTCTCCCAGCGGAGTGGCGGGGAGCATACCGCGCAGGCCAGCCAGGCCGGAACCGCGCAGCCAGTGCATCAACACTGTTTCTGTCTGATCATCGGCGTTGTGGCCTACGGCGATGGCTCGTGCCCCAACCTGCCCGGCCACCTGGGCCAGGAAGTCGTAGCGGGCACGACGGGCAGCCTCTTCGGGAGCCAGCTTGTAAAGACGGGCCAGCGCAGGTACATCTGCCGACTCAATCGTGGCCGGCAGACCCCAATCGGTGGCAAGCTCGGCAACAAAGGCAGCGTCGGCATCGGCCTCAACGCCACGCATCTGGTGATTCAGGTGAGCAACATGCAGGCTCAGGGAGAACTCCGCTACCAGCCGGCGCAGGACATGGAGCAGGCAGAGAGAATCGGGACCGCCCGAGACGCCCACAACGACTGTCTCGCCAGGGATCACCAGGCGATGCCGCTCAATCGTACGGCGCACGCGGGCTACCAAAGCCAATCTCTAAACTCCCGTCCGCACCTTTTCTCGCAACTCAGTGGCCAGTGGCGAAGTCAACATACTGGCGCGAGTTGTCTCGTCAGGCAAGGTGACGGCTACGTCCTGGAAAGTCTCCCAGGCCCGCTGGTAGGCAGCGTTTGCTTCGGAACTGCGACCAGCCGCGCTGTGGACGTCACCCAAAGCGACATCAGCACGCCATAGGATGAGCCGGCCACCAATGGCCTCGGCACGAGCGCGGGCATCTTCCAGCGCCTCCAGCGCCTCCCCCAGGTCTCCCCTGGACAGAGCCAGCCGCCCCCCTAGCCAGCGGCCGCGCGCCTGATACTCATGCAACTCACTCTGGTCGGCTACGGTGAACAATCCTTCCAGCGCCTGCTCGGTGGCGTCCAGGTTCCCCAGCGCCAGGTTGACACGCCCCAACTCGTAGAGAGCTACGGCCCGGTCAGGGGCAAAGTCCAGGTCGCAAGCTGTGGCGTACACCTCGCTCAGAATCTGAACAGTCTCGTTTAACTCGCCGCGATAGAGGCGAACAATGCCCAGGCCGGTACGGGCGCGCATTTCCCACAGGGGTGACCCTAATTTCCGGGCCAAAGCCACTGCCTCGTCAGCGACCTCCAGCGCTGTATCGAACTCGCCGACGACCAGATGATAATAACCTAACCACGACAGGCCGATGACGTGCATTGCAACGTGATCCAGCCAGCGGGCGACAAGCAACCCCGCCTGCAGTTGCTCCACAGCTTCCCCCAGATTCCCCCGGTTGAGATGGCTGATGGCCAGGTAGGTATGAAGTGAGGGAACGACAGGCAAATTACCTACTTTGCTGACAAAGGCCAGAGCCTCTTCGCAAGCATCGGCAGCCCGCTCGTATTCCCCCAGCCAGATATAAGCCGTCGCCAGTGCGTTGAGCGCCTCCATCAGGCCGGCATGGTCCCCCAGACGGCGACGCAGGTCGGCGATTTGAGCATATTTATCCAGAGCAGCACGCACCCGGCCTCGCAGCAGATCAATCTGCCCCAACCCATCGAGGCTGGCCGCCACCAACAAGTTGTCGTCCAGGGTGCGGGCAATTTCCAAAGCTTCACGATGGCAGGCCTGTGCTTCTTCCGGCCTGCCAGTATTAAAGTAAAAGCCGCCCAGCCGGTTGAGGCTATCGGCGATACCGGCCTCGTCACCAATCTCCCGGGCCAGCGTCAATGCTCGGCTGAAGTAATCGGCAGCGCGGACATAATCCCGGCGACCGGCCTGTAACGCGCCGATTTCGTTGAGGGCACGCAACTCGGCCTTTTTGTCGCCAATAACCTGGGCCAATTCATACATCCGTTCGCAATCATCCAGTGCGCCTTCGACATCAGCCAGCCGAGCCAATAATTGACCCCGTCGCTCGTGGAGAGAGAGACGCTCGGAGGACTTGGCCCCATCTCCCAATCGCTCAGCCACCTGCAGAGCACGCGTGTAGTAGTCAATGGCCTCTTTGTTGGCGAAACTGGTACGGGCAGCGTCGCCGGCCCGTTGCAAATAGCGCAAAGCGCGAGGCCAGGCTTCGGCCCGCTCATAGTGGGCAGCCACCAGACCAGCATATTCTTCGCCCCGCTCCCAGAAGAGGCGCGCCAAGGCGTCGGCAACCCGCCGGTGGTAGGCCTTGCGTTGCTGGGTCAGCAAGCTTTGATAGGCTGCCTCCTGGGTGAGAATATGCTTGAAGATGTATTCCGGTTCCGGCTCGTGCGCCCGTTCGCGAATGATCTCGGCGATCTGCAACTGAGCCAGGCAGTCATCCAGGATAGAAGGATCGTCCACAACCCGGTCGAGCACGTAGCGCTGAAAGACTCGCCCCACGACGGCGGCAATTTGAACTACCCGCTTCACCGATTCGTCCAGGCGGTCAATGCGCGCCGTCAGCACTCCCTGCAGGGTGTCAGGGATCTCAGTGGCATCTACCGTCCGCGAGACCTGCCAGCTACCGTCGTTCCTGACCAGTGTCCCCTCTTCGATCAGAGTCCGCAGTACTTCTTCGACAAATAAGGGATTACCTTCGGCCCGGCTGAGGATAGCTCGTTCAACTTCCAGCGGCAGACGCTCTATCTGCAAGAGAGAATCGACCAGGGCTCGACTTTCATGGGGCGCGAGAGGATTCAGCGGAATGTAGACCAGGGTATCGGCGTAATCGGCCATCGTCCGCTCTCGAACTTCCCAGAAGGGGGCTTCCCGGTCCGGACGGCTGACACAAAGGATAAGGAGCGGGTTGTACATAGTGAGAGCCATCAGGTATTCAATGAGTCCCGCTGAACTGGGATCGGCCCAGTGTAAGTCGTCGAAAGCGAGCACCAGGGGTTTCGAGGCGGCTACAGCCTCCACCCACTCGCCAAAGGCAACAAAGAGCCGCTGTTGCAGCAATTGGGGGTCAGCCTGGGGGATCTTCTCGACCATCGCTTCGGGCAGTCGCAGGCCAAGTAACATAGCCAGATAGGGCAGCACTTCGTCGCTGCGCGCGTCAAAGAGGTCGGGACCCATTGCCCGTAACTTGAGCCACACCCGTGTCTCGTCCCCTTCGTCCGACAGTCCGAGGTAATGGCGCAGCACGGCGGCCAGCAGATGATAGCTGAGAGACCGCCCATATGAAAGCCCCCGTCCCTCCAGCCAGCGGAAACTGGGAGCAAGGCCCTCCAAGTTGTGCCGGACTTCGGCCACCAGGCGGCTTTTGCCAATGCCAGCTTCGCCCTCTACCAACACGATGCCGCCACTCCCGGCCTGCAAGTTTCTAGCGGCGACCGACAGCTTTTGAGCCTCGGCATCGCGCCCCACCAGCGGAGCGCGCAATCCGGTCAGTCCACGCATTGAGCCAGGCTGCTCGCGAGCGCCCAGCACCTCGAAGACCTTCACTGGCTCCGCCTTGCCTTTAACGGTCACCGGCTCCAGCTCTTTAAAAACGAAGAGGCGGCTGCTGAGCCGATAGGTATCTTCGCTGACAAAAATCTGGCCCCGATCTGACACACCTTCCAGGCGTGATGCCAGGTTGACCGCATCGCCCATCACCGTATAGTCCTGATGGCGCTCCGTGCCGATGTGGCCGGCAACGACGTAGCCAGTGCCGATGCCCATGTGGATGCCCAGCGGGTCGTCCAGAGGTAGCGGTGGGCTGGCGTTAAACTCATCGAGGGCTTCTCGCATATCCAGAGCAGTGCGAATAGCACGTTCTGGGTCGTCTTCGTGAGC
>JAHELX010000500.1 GCA_024643945.1 Anaerolineales bacterium | reverse complement strand
CTCTATCGAGCGGGTGGGGCACGCCGGCCTCGACGCGCGGGACGTGTTTGTAAGGGGCGATTATGCCTACGTCGCCGCCGGTATGGAAGGGCTGCGCATCCTCGACGTGTCGGACGCCCTGCACCCGGTCGAGGTCGGCTCTTACAAAACCGCCGAGGGTGCGCTGGGTCAGGTCGAGAGCGTGCAGGTGATCGGCGACCACGCCTACCTGGTCACCAACCTGTCCGGCATACGCATCGTAGACGTGTCCGACCCCGTCGCAGCGGTCGAGGTGGGTGCTTACCGGCCCGGTGGCAGCGTGCAGGCTTTGAAACTCGCCGGCGACTATGCCTATGTCGTCTGGGATTCCTGCATCTCTCGCTGTACGGACAGGTTGCGAATCGTGGATATTTCCGACCCTGCGTCCCCGGTCGAGGTGAGCGTCTACGGCAGGTCGTTCGAGGGGGGCGGCTACGACACCGGCGACAGAATCAACGACGTGACGGTGATGGGCGACCACGCTTATCTCTTCATGCCGGACGAGATGCATGTGCTGGACGTATCCAACCCCACCGCGCCGGTCGAGGTCGCCTCATACGAGAAGACAGGGTACGAGGTGGCCGTATGGGGGGACTATGCTTACATGCGCGATGATAAGCAGGTGAAGGTGGTGGATATTTCCAATCCCGAACTCGTCGTCGAGGTGGGTACTTACGACCTCCCCGACTCCATCGTCGACGTGTCCCAGGCAGGCGGCTACCTCTACGTCGCCACCGAAAAGGACGACGTGTATATCCTCGACCTGGCGATTCCGTCGTCGCCCTTGCAGGCAGGCATCTACAGGGCGCCTGGTAATCGGGAGGTTGGCGGCGTGGCGGCGAAAGGGAGTTACGTGTACCTGGCAGCCGGTTCGGCCGGCCTGCAAATCGTGGAGATAGCCGACCCCGCCGGGCCGGAGAAAGCAGGCGTCTACGGCGCACCCGCCTCTGTTATGGGGCTGGCACTGGCCGAAGGTTACGCATATGTCGCCGACAGATACAACGGTCTTCGAGTCCTCGAACTGGCAGCCGGACCGTCCGCCCCCGTCGAGGTGAGCTTCTACGACCAGCCAGGTGCCGGTGCGCTGGACGTGGCGGTAGATGGCGGCTACGCTTACGTTATTCTCGGCCTCTGCGAGCAGGAAGCGTATTACCTGGCCTGTCATGGCGACCTGCACGTATTGGACGTGTCGATCCCTGCCGCACCGGTTGAGGTCGGCGTTTACGAGGGTGGCTGGCACCGGGTCGAAGTGTTGGGTGACTACACCTTTGTGGTCGGCGAGATTGCCATCTCCCATGATAAACCCTTTCAAGTCCTGGACATTTCCGACCCGGCTGCCCCCAAACAGGTCGGCGCTTATGAGGCCGCCGACTTTGCTCTTGCGGATGGCTACCTGTACCTTCTCTCCGACGAAGAGGAGCGCCTGACCGTATTGGATGCCGCCACGCTGGAAGAGGTGAGCGTCTACGACATGCCGGAGCACCATCAAGACCTGTACTTCTCCCGGGAAATCGCGGTCGCGGGCGATTACGCTTACGTCCTCGAAAATTACGCTTATGCCACCGGCTCCGGGGCAGGCTGGCAGGTCGTGGACATATCCGATCCCACCGCGCCCATCGGGGTGAATGTCAATTTCAACTACAGGCCGGAGTACGAATCCTGGGGCGAGCCTGCGGCAGCCGCTTATGGCGGGTATACGTTCCTGGCTGCAAAAAGCTCCGGCCTGCGAGTGCTGGATGTGACAGACGTAGATACTCCAACAGAGGTCGACTCTTTCGGCGCACCGAAGAGCATAATGGACGTGGCGGTCGACGACGACGGGTACGTGTACGTTGCAAGCGACCTGGGTGGGCTGTACATATTGGGTTATGCCGGGGATGGTGGTGAGAAATCAATGAGTGGCCAGAGGCCAGGAACGCGTTGAATCATACCGGAGAATCGCACTCAGCGCCAGGGAACAGCAGTTGGTTTTGCAATTCTTCGGCCGAGAAGCGACTGTGGAGGTTTTCCATATTAATAGAGAAACTACTTCGACATCGTACATTCTGCTCGGCCTGGATTGGCAAGTCAGGCAGTTTTCCGCATGTATCGAGACAGCAACTTGCTCCCGAAGGGTCTCGCATGGCTTCTGCCCCCTCGTGTCAGGCGCGTTCGCCACTTAATTGCCACAAGCCGCTTGTCCTGGCGGCACCTGGCGAACTGAACCACCAGGTGCCCCGGCCGGACACGCCCGCGTACCACTTCATAGAGCGCGAATCAAGCTATGCAGGAGCCTGCGTACCCGGCATACCGACACCTGGGGGGGGGTCATCTCCTCCGGCTGCAACTGATCCCCAACACGGCCCTGGGTCAGACCGTCATTCTTGGGGACAATTTTCAGGGTATTCATTGGCGCCCATGGGGTACTTTACTACTCGATTGGGGTTGGGGTCACTTCGGGCGGACGAGTGATTTCCATAAGTGACCGGATTTCCTCCGGATTCAGGACTCTGTCGTAAACAGCAACTCCGGCGACTGATCCTTCGGAATTAGTTTGTAGTGGAGAGTTGCCGATCATCAAGGGACCTGACCCCTGGTAATCACCGCTTTTTGCACCAGAAGGAGTAGTCGTGACTTCCTTCCCGTCCTTGTAGATGGTCCTACATGGTTTTTGGCCCCTACATTCAAGGTCCACCTGGACCGTGCAGGCCCAGTGGTGCCATTCACCAACATCTTCTTGCTGGTCTGGTGTATCCAAGTCCAAGTCATTATACCAAAATCCGCATGTAAACCGTTGATTCCCGCCTCTAAACCCGAAGTGCAGGCCTTTATTACCTTCATTGGTACCCTGCCCAATAATAAAGAAGCTACCATTGCCTTCGCGTTTTGCCCAGGCTGCGATCGTGAATGACTTTTCCCTCAGATCGATCTCTGAGGGGGCTACAAAATTGCCGTAAATCGCAACCGAGATTGTGGGCTGCAACCCGATCGAGATTGTGTCGTTCAACGCGAATGCACGATCTTTGGATATAGCTGTTGCCGTTGCATCGGCATCAGCCCGGGCAGTGACTGTCTTCTCAGCGTCGGACACCTGGGTGCTCAATGCTTCTATGGTTGCGGCGGCTGCGGTTTCCGTTACCGCCTGGGCAGCGACTGTCTTCTCAGCGTTGGATACCTGGGTGCTCAAATCTTCTATGTTTGCGATAGCTCTGGATTGGGTGACTGCTATCCCGGTTGAGAGTCCCAATAACATCACCACGACCAATGCCACAAATCCTACAACGATCAAAAACGAGCGGCTCAGGTTTATCATAGATCATTCTCCTCCTAACCCAGGCTGACCAGCATGTTGACTGTGCCCGCTTGCTGGTCCCCGTCGAGCTGCCAACTAACGCCTGGTCAGTGAATTATCGCCATAATTGGTGACCCAGATGTAAACGCCGTCAAAGGCCAGCAGCGAAGCTTCGGAGCCAGTGTCAAAGGTGCCTAAGTGTGTTCCATCGCTGGCCCGCAGCTTGGTGACGCTGCCGTCAGCGTTGTTGGCTACCCAGATATTGGTTCCGTCGAAGGCAACGCCCCAAGGCTGATGTCCCACGTCATACTTACCGAGTAGCTTGCCGTCGCTGGCGCGAAGTTTTGCGACTTTATCCTCGCCGTTGAGGGCGACCCACACGTGCTCGCCATCGAAGGCCACGCCATAGGGATTGGCGCCAACAGTGATTTTGGGATATGGCGGGGGGCCGGGATCCGTCGCGGGGATTTTGGTTACCCAGTCGCCGCCCCGATTGGCAACCCACATCGATTGGCCGTCAAAAGCAATGCCGAAGGGTTGGTTGAAACTTGGGTCGGAAATTTCCTGATCGATGTCGTCATCAGACTCTGCGCAGGTCCTGGCCGACAGGCGGCTGAGCGTATTGGCATCGCGGTTGGTGACCCACACATAATCCCCGTCGAAGGCCAGGTAATAAGGTTTCGCGCCGACTGTCCTGGTAATGATTGCGGTATCCGTTTCGCTCACCTGGGACACTTTAACTGACACCGTCGCTGTAACTGACACCGTATTGGTGATCGGGATGCAGGAGACAGAGCGGCTGCCACTGTTGGCCACCCAGAGATGGGCGCCGTCGAAAACCACCCCACGGGGTTCCCGTTCCACCGTATAAACCTGTGTCACGCTAAAGCTGTGCGGGTCAAGCTGGTATAGCGCGCCATTCTGCGAGTCATCGTCTGGGTCTGCGACGACCCAAAGATTGTTCCCGTCAAAGGCAATGCCGGCTGGGTGCTGATCCAATGTAACCTGGATTGGCATGCCGCTTTCAAACCAGCGCAGCATGCCGATCTGGCCTGGCGAGAGCCGGCTGCCAACCTCCACGCGCACCCAGGGGGGATTGGACCAGAAGAGCGCCACCAGCGCGGCAAGTACGATCAAGGTCACCAGGGCTGCCCCAGCCAGCACGCCTAAGCGGAAGATATGCTCCCGAAAAAGATTAATCATTTTGCACCTGCCTTGGAACCCAATGGCGTTTTGATCCTATCAATATATTGACCCTTAAGCCGGGTCTTACTTCATCCATCCGTTTTGATACGTCCATCTTGCGCTCTCCTGTGCGGGATGATCGATCTATGCCAAATACGTCGCCTATCCCAATGTGACCAGAATTTTGATCAGTCTAGTTTCGTCGGACTGGCTGGCTTCCAGCGCTTTGCCGACCTGGGTGCCGGGTTGGATATACAGCTCGCCCCTGGTGGCACACCCAGCGTTTGCTGAAGGGACGAGCAGGTCGCCCGGTTTGACCTGGCCCTGGACTTTGCATTTTGCTAGGCCATAGAGGGCGATGCGATAGGTCTGCTCTCCCAGGTCCTGGGTTACCACCCCAAGCACCAGGGCCGCGTTCTGGGTACTGGCGCGTTTTATATGGTCAGGGTGGTCTACATCCAGGGCCACCACATCCCCCTCTTCTAACGATTCGGCGCTGGGATAGTCGTGGAACATGCCACCTTTGTTGACGGCCAGCTCCAGCGCCCGGTCAATGCC
>JAHELX010000499.1 GCA_024643945.1 Anaerolineales bacterium | reverse complement strand
CACGGACGAGGAGATTGAAGAACTGCATCCACAAGTGCCTGACTGGCAGATCGTGGAGCCCGATCGTATCAAGCGGTTGCAGCGAGTGTTCGAGTTCAAGAATTTTGCCGAGGCACTCCAGTTTACCAACAAGGTCGGTGCTCTGGCGGAAGAAGAAGATCACCATCCGGCTTTATTGACCGAATGGGGCAAGGTCACGGTGACGTGGTGGACGCATAAAATCAAAGGATTGCACCGCAACGATTTCATCATGGCGGCGAAGACAGACGAGCTGTACATATAAAACGTGAAAACGTAAAACGTAAGGCGTAATTGGCACATCTGATACATCACGCTTACGTTTTACGTTTTACGCTTCACGCTTCACGCTTCACACTCCACGCTTCACGCTCCACGCTTCACGCTTCACGCCTCCACGACCTTCACCAGCACTTTGCGCGTACGCGGTCCATCGAATTCGACCAGGTAGATTCCCTGCCAACTCCCCAACACCAGTCGCCCCCCGGACACGAACAGGGTCTGCGATGCGCCTACCAGCGACGATTTGACGTGAGCTGGGCTGTTTCCCTCCCGGTGCTGGAAGTTGCGCCGCTGGGGTACCATCTCATTAAGCGCCAGCCCGATGTCGTGCTGCACTGATGGATCCCAGTTCTCATTGACCGTCAGGCCGGCGGTGGTATGCAGGCAAAAGAGGTGGCAGAGACCCTCCTGCACTCCGCTCTCGCTCACTGCCTGTTGCACCTGCTGTGTGATGTCCTCAAAACTCTGCTGCTTCGACGTGCGAATTTCGATTTGTTTCACCCTACAAGCCCTCCTGAAAGTAGGGACAAGCTAACAGCTTGTCCTACAAGACACTGGCGAATTAGGTGCAACCCCATCCCGCTGGGTGCGTTCATTTTTGGGGGCGACACACGCTCCCGGAGCGAAGCCCCCCACGGGGCAGGTTGCTGCCAAAAATCGCAGCTTGCTCAGTCAAAACCTGCGGGAGGGTTCGCCCCGAAATCCGAACATACCCATCCCGCTATCCGCGATGACAGAAAAGCCGGCTTGTGTTATAATGAGCTGGGAGATGTGCGATGGTTGAAATACCCTTACCTGCCGATCAAGTTGATCATCTGCGATGGGTCTGTGCCAGGGAGCCCCGGGTATTGGCTGTCTTCCTGTTCGGCTCGCAGGTGAATGGCTATGCCACACCTCATAGTGATGTAGACCTGGCAATTCTGCTGGAAGAAGAGCTTACGCTGGAAGAATGGCTAGGACTTGAGGTAAAGCTGTGCCAGGCGCTAGGGCGTGATGACCTTGATTTGCTCTCGTTAGGACGTGCCTCTATCAGCCTGCGTTTTCGCGCCATTTCGGGCTGTCTGCTCTACGAGCGGGCGTCCGATCAGGTGTCAGACTTCATCCAACGCACGCTGCTGGAATATTACGATTTCCAACCGGTGTTAGAAACATACCAACGCGAGTTTGCCAGGTCTTTGGAGAAGGATTATGGCCTTCTGTCTCCCGAAAGAACACGTTTCGACTTACTCGAAGATGATCAGGTTTCGTAACCTGATCGTGCCTATGTATTCCGACGTGGACGACCACCAGGTTTACGATGTCTTGCGTCACCATCTGGACGATTTTCGGATGTTCATCGCCGATGCCTGGCGTATTGTCCAGCAGGCACCGAAGTGACGTGAGGTTATCGCCACTCAAAGTGGCGCGTCTCGGTTGGAGGACTCAGCGGCTCCCACGCTGCCGGTCCGCTTGAGGTCGGGCTGGTTTGCTGCACGACTGTCACCCGCCAGGTCAAAGTTCGGCGCCGGCCGGTCGGCCACAGGTCGGATGGCAGCCGCCACGACGTTCCCTGGGTGGTGTAGGTCACAGGCGCGATCCGGGCCGGCGTCTCCAGCTCCACCAGGTAGGCCTGGTTATCACGCAAGATGCCAACACTTGTCCAGGTGAGAAGAACGACTGCGTCCTTCCCCTCAAGGACTGCATCCTCGGCAGGAGATAGCAAATCGGGAGCAGGATAGGGTGGGCCGGGCGTGGTAGTAGGCGTAGGCGTGGGAGAAGGTGTTGGCGTGGCAGTAGGGGGCATCAGTGGCACCACCAGCTCCTGGCCCACGTAAATCAAGTCAGGGCTATCCAATTCATTGGCAGCCAGTATCGCCTCGACGTTGGTGTCATACTCGTCGGCGATGGAGCTAAGTGTCTCACCCGATTCCACCTCGTGAATCACCTGGGGCGGCTGCGCAGTTCGCCCCGGCACCGGACCCCCTACCGGGCCAGTGGAGGGGATCAGCAACTCCTGGCCCGGGCGCAGTAACCGCGCCAATGTCTCATCCAATCCATTCGCTTTCATGATCGCTTCGGACGTGGTACCGTAATACGAGGCAATGTAGATAATCGTCTCGCCCGACTGTACCACGTGAATGATGGGGGTGGGAGAAGGGACAGGGGATGACGTGGCACTGGGGATGGGCGTAGGTGTCCCCGTCGGCGTTGGTGTTGGCGTGGCCGTGGCGCTGGAAATAGCCTTGGGGACAGCCGCTACTGGCTGCGGTTGGTTACGCCAGTGGCTCCAGCCCACGAAGATCAGGGCGGCGATGAGTGCGACCGCTCCTATCCATGGCCAGGATACACTTGCGAGCCCATCCCGACCTGGTTCCCGGTCGAGAGGAGCATCACACATCAGGCAGGTTCTGGCCCGTTGAGCGGCTGGAGTGCCACAATTGGGGCACCGGCGTTGCTGGTGTCCCCCGCGCGCGACTGCTCCGCACACAGGACAGCGCGTCGCCTCCGACGGCAGCCTGGTGCCGCAGTTCACACATTCCCTATCCACGCACCCCTCCCTCGAATGACCAGAGACAGAGGACAAAAGACGAAGGCCCAACAACATTTGTCATTCCCCCCTGGTCGTCTGTCCAAAATTATAGCAGAGGGAGCACCCTTCGCCAAATACGCTCACCGAAGAGCCCAACCCCGATAGCGATAGCAGCGATCAAGCTGATGACACTCCCCATCGTGCGTGACGGCGTGCTCCCCATCCGAATCGAGACCATGTGCTGGCCGGCCGGCACGTCCAGGGTGATGAGTCCGTACGGCGGCTCGTGCCGGTGCGCGGTGGGTCGCCCATCAATTGTGGCCTGCCAGCCTGGGAAGCCGTACGTGTAAAATTGCACCGCTACCGGTCCGTCGGCATTCACCAGCACCTGGTCCGAAGCCCCCCCGTGACGCCGTGTTTCCACTGTTCCCGTGCCGGTCAGGATGGTCGCTACCTGTAATGGCTCGCCGGCCAGGTATTGTGCTTCCATGGGACTGGTGGTGGGCTGTTCGTCGGTATAGGCGACCATGCCTACTCGATCGGCTGGCGAGAAGCGGTCCCAACGCACCACCGCCTCCGGGCGCTCGCGCCATGGCTCAACGGGTGTATATTGGGGCAGGGTGTAGGCAAACGAGCCGAGGATGATTACCAGCAAGAGGAGGAGGGAATCGGGACTCGGGGAATCAGGAATCAGGGAATCAGGAGTCAGGGAATCAGGAGTCAGGGAATCAGGACTCAGGGAATCAGGACTCGGGGAATCAGGAGTCAGGGAATCGGTCATCTTCCTTGATTTCCTGATTTCCTGATTTCCTGAGTCCCTGATTCCCTGAGTCCTGACTCCCTGACTCCCTGACTCCCCGCCCCTTCCTGCCAGCAACGATCCGGCCACGACCGACATGGTAAGGGCGGCCAGCCCCAGCAATCGCCACGGGAATTGCACCAGGCTGGCGATGGGCAAGGCCCGCCATGCAAATTGAGCGGCCGGGGACATCAGCCAGACGATGACGGCGGTCGAAGCCAGGAAGAAGAGATCTATCCCCGGGTGAGGCCCGCGCGGGCCAGGAGAACCAGATCGGGCGTGGCGGCGGGTCAGCGCCAGCCAGCCGCCAAAGATGACCAGCACCAGCGTCACTGCCCCCAGTTGAAATGACATCCCATCGTTGAGGCCTGGTCCAGAATAGCCATAGCCCCAATCCGGTGATAGCAGTTGCGAGAAGTAGACGAAGTGCTGGCCGTAGTCGTAGTTATAGGCCGTCCATTGCTCAATTTTCACATAGCGCAACTCGGCCAGCATGGGTAACAGGTAGATGGCCGACAGAGCCAGGCCCAGCAATCCGCTCCCCACGGTGAATAGTGCCGTGCGCAGCGCGTGCCCTGCCCCTTTGTCCCGCCAGCTCCCGGCCAGCAAGTACAGGATATAAACGGCCAGGAAAGGAGTGAAGGTGAAGAAGGAGGTATGGTGGGTGAGGGCCAGGACGCCGTAAACCAGTCCCGCCAGTGCCAAACGGTGGAGACCGGGCGCGGCGACCAGTTCGGTGAAGGCGTATAGCACCAGGGGGAGCAAGGCCAGCGCCACGAATTCGGAGTATGCGCTGCGGACGAAAATCTCCACCAAATGGAAGGGCACATACATATATACCACGGCTGCCAGCAAACCCGCCTTCCGGCCAAAGACCCGCCCCTCTCCAGGTGCGGGGAGACGGCGCACGAAGAGGTACATCGTCAGCCCGGCGCCGATCGTGGCCAGCGCGTACACCGCCTTGACAGCCGCCACGAAGCCCAATCCCAGCAGGTGCAGAATTTCGGCGGCGTAGATAGCCAGTGGAGCATAGATATTGAAGAGCGGGTAGCCATAGCCAAAGGCAAAGTCGGGCGCCCAGCGCGGCCAGAGATAGCCGTCGCGCCACGTCTGGTCGAACTCCACCAGGTAAAAGATGCTGTGCTGCGCGTCGTGGGCTTGAAAGAAATAGGCCGGTGTGAGCAATGGCGCCCAGGCGAAGAGGGAAAGGGCCAGGATGATGAGCAGATTACGGTCAAGGCGGCGCAGAGAAGGTAACATCCTTTTCATTCTACCTCAAGCCGAACCTCTGGGGAAACCGTCGCCCAACGACGGCCACTATCACGCCCAGCAGCGATGCCAGCGAGACCCACTTGCTCACGACCCGTACTGGCGTGTCTTCAAAGCGTACTTCTAAGAAGTGCTCGCCCTGTGGCACCGGTACCACGATCCAGCCCTCGTATTCGGTGGTATG